>JAACEU010000029.1 GCA_011682355.1 Nitrospirota bacterium
TCCGGCTGGTGTTCCTAAGTCTCCCATAAAATTGTGGTTATATTGTTATATATATGTATATTGAACCAGATTATTGGTTTTTAAACAATGTTATAGTGCCTCTATTTCTTCCCAAAGTTCTAAAGTGCCTTCCAAACTCTTTCTACATTGTTGGCATGTGTGAGAAATACCTATAAGTCCTTCTCTTTCTGACCGAATTTCGGCCATTTTTTTTGGAGTGACATTTTCAAAAAGGTAGCTTCCTAGCATTCCTTTTGTGTCTAAATATCCTACATCTTGGGGACAATCTGCGTCTTTATGACTTGATAAACCTTTTATATGCCACCAGACTGTTTGCCCTTCATTGAGAGATGGATTAGGGATTTGATCGCATTCTTTGTTCTCGGATGTACAGTGGTTTTCGTTGCCCATGTGAGTTTTTTTAATAGGGCGGTGTAGTATACAGATTTTATCTTTTTTGAAAAGTATTACCTTGGTACTCCGTTGTGGGTGTGCGGATGGAGTGCTTTGACAAAGTTTTGATTTATGTATATATTTTTGACCTTGTAAAAATCATTATGTCTGAATTAGATACAGCCCAAATCAGTGAGGATCTAGTAAATCTTGAAGTTGAAGAAATCGAAAATGGGAAAAAGGTTGCTACAATTATTTTTAATGATCATGACCGAAGAAATGCGATGACGGAAGATATGGCCGTGAGATTTAGAGTAGTGGTTGAGGAATTGAGAAGTATAAAACCTGATGTGATTATTGTGACTGGAGCAGGAAGTGCTTTTTCAGCAGGAGGAGATCTGCAAATGATTGAGAAGAAACAATCTCAACCCTATGAGCAAAATCGAGACGAGATGTTCGAATTTTATAACTCTTTCTTGGCTGTCTTAGATTTAGATGTTCCTGTAATTGCAGCAGTTAATGGAGCGGCGATTGGAGCCGGTTTGTGTTTTGCAAGTGTTGCAGATGTACGTTTGGTTGCTGAAGGTGAAAAGAAAAATTTAGGTTTTTCTTTTTCGAAACTTGGATTAACGCCTGGAATGGGAGGAACTGTTTTTGTTCCTTTGAGGATCGGTGAAGAGAAAGCTCAATTGATGTTTGAAACAGGAGATAATATTACCCCAATTGAAGCTTGCGAGGCTGGAATGTTTGATGAAGTTGTTAAATTGGAGGAATTGAGAGAGAGGACTAGGGAAATTGCTATTCGTATTGCGTTTTTTTCTGAGGAAGCCGAGGAAATTCTTTCAAAAAGAATTGATAAACAGGTTTTACGTGATGGATTGGTAAAAGAATCAGAGGGACAAGGAGCTAGTTTTTTAACAGAAGAACACAGAAGCAAATATCGGACTTTTGTTGAAGGGTTGTCTAGAAAATAGTGTTTTTTTTGGTACGCCCGGAGGGAATCGAACCCCCATAACTGGTTCCGAAGACCAGGGTTTTATCCGTTAAACTACGGGCGCTTGTTTAGTTTGTACCAATCAAATTTTTTAGCTGTTTTTCTTCTGTGGCAGTTTGCGCATCTTACTTCACACTTTTCAATTTCTTTTTTAATTGTACTTAGTGGATAGTTATGTCCTAAAAATACTGATACGCTTTCTAATTTTTCTTCCTCTGGTTTGTGGTCAAATTCTAGTACTACCGGGTCGGTTTCTCCACAGTCGATGCAAGGGTGCTGTGTTAAATATTCGAATATATATTCCTGACTTATTTTTCGTTGTTTTCTGTTTCTTATGCCAGCTTTTTTGAGGTAATACTTTCTATTCTTGTTGTAATGATTTCTGACCTCAAGTCTTGTACAAAGCTTGCACGCTTTTTGTCTGATTCCTTTAGATTTGTTTTTGAAATTAAAATCTTCTAAGGTCTTTTCTTTTTTGCATCTACTACACTTTTTCATGGATTAAATATATCCATGTCTGACTTCGAAGTCAATTACAACTCCGAAGTCTCGTTTGTGATTTATTCTGTTTCGTGGCTTGCTTGTATTTCCTTTCTTTTAGCCCATTTATTCCATTTTAGCAAGATTGGGCTCGCTGTAAATATTGATGAATATGTACCGATGAATGTTCCCAAAGTGAGTGCTAGTACGAAGTAGAAAATTGATGGGCTTCCCCAGATCAATACTGCGATTAGTACTACTAATGTGGATACTGATGTGTTTAATGATCTTCGTAGTGTTTGGTTGAGTGATTTGTTGACTGTTTCTCCTACGCTTTCGTGGCTTTCTGAGTGGATTAGATTTTCTCTGATTCTGTCGAAGATCACGATCGTGTCATTTACGGAATAACCAAATACGGTGAGTAAGGCGGTGATGAATAGTGCATCGAGTTCTACATTGAGGAATGCACCCAAGACTGCGAATACTCCGGTTACTATTATTACATCGTGCAATAATGCTATGATTGCTGTGACACCGAATCTCCATGGATTAACTTCTTTTGGGATTTTTCTGAATGCGAATCCAATGTAGACGATTATCATTAATAGCGCGAATGCTATGGCGATTATCGCTTTGTGAAGTAATGTTTTTCCGATTGTTGGACCGATAGTTGTAAATCTTGGTTCTGTGAAACTTGGCAGTCTATCTTGCATTTCCGCGAGTAATTGGTCGTGGGATTCGGAAGTTAAGTACTTCGTTTTTACAATGTAGTTGCTTTCTCCCGATTCCAGGATGATGATGTTTGTAAGATCAACCGTTGTGTCTACGTTTTCGGAGAGGACAGGGGTGTCCAGGCTGGATTCAGCTGGAGTTTCTGTGGCTTCCAGTTCGGTTGTTATTTCCGGTCTGCTATTAATTTCCCCTTCAATATCTACCAAAGTATCAGCCAGCATTTCTTTTTGTACCGGTTCTGAGAACTGGAATTCAAGAAGCGTCCCCCCTTTGAAATCAATTCCGAGTTTCAATCCAAATACAAACATTGAAACGATTGAGGCGGCAACCAAAATTCCTGAGATTGATAACCAGATTTTTGATTTGGCGATGAATTTGAAATGTGATTCTTTTTTGTGTGGATTTGCTCCGAATACTTTGATGTTTTGAGCAATTTTCTTTCCGATGAATCCCGCAAGTAGAGTTTTTGTGACTGTAATTGCGGTGAACATTGAAACCAAAATACCTGCGGCAAGGTTGAATGCGAATCCTTTGATGATTGAAGATCCAAAGTAGAAGAGAATTGCACATGTTAGCAATGTAGAGAAATTTGAATCTCTGATTGCGCTCCAGGCTCTGTTGAATCCGTCATTAAGTGCCGCGCCGTATGATTTTCCTTCTTTTAATTCTTCTTTAAATCTTTCGAAAATTAGGATGTTTGCGTCAACGGCCATACCTATTGAAAGGATGATACCTGCTACACCTGCGAGTGTGAGGACAACTCCCGTTTTCAATAAATAGGTCAGGAAGAAGAATCCGATACAACTTAATATAAAGGACAGCATTTTTTCCCAACCGGAATCTTTGTTGTTAACAATTTTTACTATTAAGAATATGAATACGATCAATGCCAGCACAAGTGCTATTCCCAAATGTAATTGGGATTTGATCAAGAAGATCAGCAATGCCGCATAAACTCCAAGTGCGAGGTCTGCGATGAGTCCTGCAAGTCTGTAGTTGAAGACCATAAACACCATTACCAGTATCAGACCTATGAGTCCTGCAAATAGGCTTGTGTTGAGTGCTTCTTGTCCGAGTGTTGCTCCAATTGTGTATTCTCCCGTTAGGATAATTGGAGCTGGAATTGCACCGGTGTTTAGGTCACGCGCTAGGTTTTTTGCTTCTTCGCTAGTGAAATCTCCGTTGATTTGTGCGCTTCCCGAAGTGATTGCTTCGTTTACTCTCGGTGCGGAAACCAACTGTCCTCCAACAAATATTGCAACTTGCTTGTTAACATTTCTTTCAGTGATTTCTCCGAATAGTTTTGCTCCTTCGTCATTGAATTGGATGAGTACGTATGGTTGGAAATAGTTGTCGACTTGTACATCGGCATGTACGAAATGTTTACCGGTAAGTCCTGTTTCTTTCCATGGATCCGGAAGAGTGGAGTAAGTGATTGTTTCGTATTGGTATTTAGTGTAGGGAACATTCGTTTCGATTCGGTTGGCCTTTATCAAATGGTAACCGAATTTTGTTTTTATGATTTCGCTGAGATCTCCCGGGTTCTCGAAATCCATGGTCGCTTGTTCAAAATCGTATACGTAGCTTCCGTCACCTGTGATTGGTGCCGTAAGGGCTCCACCATCAGCACTGTTTGCTTTGTCTTCAGAATTTTCTTTTGCAACTGTGGCAAAGTCTGCTCCGTTTTCGATTTTGTTCTCCAGTTCTTTGATGATGTCATATGCTTCGTCTTCTGTTCGGATGATTGAAGCGTCTGCAGATTCCAAACCTGCCCATGTGATTAGGATGTGGCTTGCGTATACCTCTTTTTCGTTTTTGATCTCTTCTTTTGTGTCTGACAATTTTGCCATTGTAAGTCCTGTTTCTTCGACGGTGTTGCCGGATTCATCGATGGTGTAAGTTCCACCTGATTCTACTAATTCTGCTGTGTAATCTCCGACTTCAAAATTCAGTATTGTGCTTTTGATACTCTCCGGGATTTCGTCCTCAAATATATAGTTCGATTTTTTGTATGTGACTTGTCCGGGAAAGGCTTGTTGTTCTTCCAATCCTACTAATGAAAATTCTTCTCCGGCATTGATTTTGTTTAATGCTTGGAGTGCGTTTTCTTTGATTTTCTCCTTTTCTTGTGGGTCGAGGGTGTCTTTTCTTTCTTTGAATTCCAGTTGAATTGTTTTTCCTACTGTTGCTTTTGCTTTTTCCAGACTTACCAGTTTCTTTTCATCGTCAGTTAATTCACCTACGTTTTTATTTTCACCCAGATAAGTGTCTACGTCTTCTTGTGTGATTGCTGCAGTTTCGGCCAATTCTACCGTGATGTGGTATTCGTCGGCGATTTCAGATACATAAATGTTTGGTTCTGCGACACCTAATCCGTTTACACGTTTTTCAATTACGTTGAGTACGCCGTCTATGATGTCTTGTTGGTCTTCATCAGGTACTTTCCTTAGGTCAATTTTGTAGTCCAATTGCGATCCACCTTGGAGATCGAGCCCCAGATGAATTTTGTTATTCGTAAAGGAATCCGGAGCAAATGGAAGAATAGATTTTTGAGTTTCTGCCGGAAGGTCGAAAAACCCTAAAACTAAGGCCGCGACAATAATTAGCAGTATTTTCCATGATATGAATTTTTTCATAGTTTATTTGGTTATGTCCCGCCTGTGGTGGGATGTGGTTATTTTATTTATGATTTATGTAATGTCTTATCTAATTCTTCATCATTTCCTTTACCGGATCGCCCATAGTCGTCGTCGAGTTTTACGACATCGTCCAGTTCCGGCGTGGATACTTCGAAAATCTCACTATCTTCCAGAGCTTCCAAGCGGTGGATAGTATATGGAGTGACATCGATTTTGTCACCACTATTTAAAATTTTCTCTTGCAGATTGTTCTTGTCTGTTCCATAGGTAAATTTGACTTTTCCGCTGTAGACGTACTGAGTTTCTATTTTTTTCTCGTGATATTGGAGGCTGTAGCGGTTTCCGGCTTTAACTTCCAGGATTTTCCCCGCGTATTTTTCCGTATGTGCAAACCAAATTTCACGCCCCCAAGGCTTTAGTTTTATTTTCGGCTTATCCATTATAATATAGTTGGATTTTAATCGGAGGTACTATACTGGATTTTTTTGAATTTTTCTATCTTTTTGTGGAGGCCTCGTTTTTCGAGTTCTGCGTAGAGGGAGTCGAAATTCCCAATGTCGGTCCAGCCAAGATCGGCTTTGATTATTAGGACGTGGTGGGCGTCGACTTTTTCCATTATTGCATAGTCGATGGAGATTTTTTCCAAGGTGGGGTAGTGGTCTTTGATGACTGCGTCTTGGTCTTCCGTGTCGTACGAATTCATCATTCTTCGGAGTTTTTCGTATGTTTGTGGCTGGTGATCTTTGTAGTGGCCGAGCAGAATGTCTGTTTTCCATACGTAGATGCCTGTATTCCAGAGATAGTTGCCTGATTCTACGAATTTTTTGGCAGTTTCTTCGTCCGGTTTTTCTGTGAATGAATCGAGTTTGTAGACCTCGGTTTGATCAATTTTCTTGAACAACGGGCCGAGCTTCACATAGCCGTAATTCGTGTTTGGAGAGGTTGCTGTCACTTCGATTATGTTTAGGGATTTTTCGGTTTGCGCGAGTTTGTCCGCGATTTTGAGTTTTTCCTGGAGCTCTTTTTTGTTGTTAATGATGTGGTCAGCGTAAATTACCGTCATTACTTCTCCCGGATGACGTTTTTCTATAATTGCTGCGGCAAAACCTATGCATGAAGCTGTATTTCTGAGGTCAGGTTCTATGATTATGTTTTTTTCCGGGATTTGGGGCGCCAGTTCTTTCGTGAGTTCCAAGTGTCTTTCATTGATTGCGATATAAATGTTTTCAGGTGCGAGAAAATCCAGACGATCAATGGTTTCTTCGAGCATTGTAATGTCTGAGACGAGATCGATGAATTGTTTTGGTCTGTCCGGTGTGGATAGTGGATGCAGTCGTGTTCCACCGCCACCAGCCAAGATTACTGCTTTC
>JAACEU010000030.1 GCA_011682355.1 Nitrospirota bacterium
GACATTTAACACCTGAAAAAACAACTATAGAAGTAATATTCTTACACTCCGGATAGCCACTACACCCCAAGAACGGCCCAAATCGACCAACCTTAACCTCCATTTCCTTACCACATTTATCACACTTCTTCCCGTTCATCTTCTTCTTCAAAGCCTCAAGCTCCTTACTCTCTTCTTTTTCCTCTTTAGTATCCCCCTCAAGAGGTTTTGCATTCTTACATTCCGGATATCCGCTACAAGACAAAAATTTCCCAAATCGACCCAACTTTATAACCATTTTCTCCCCGCATTTCTCACAAACTTCATCGCTCTCCTCATTCACAATATCCTCTTTCTTCAAAGTCTTATCCTTTTCCACAATCGTCTTGTGAAAAGGCTCATAAAACTCCCTAATCATCGGCACCCATTTCTGCTTACCTTCCTCAACCAAATCCAATTTATCCTCCATCTCCGCGGTAAATTTATGATCCACAATATTGGCAAAATGCTCCACCAAAAGATCAGTCACCACAAAAGCGGTATCGGTCGGCCTCAAAGTTTTTTGCTCCTTCTCTACATAATTTCGCGCAATAATTGTATGAATCGTAGGCGCATAAGTGCTCGGTCGCCCAATCCCCTCGCTCTCCAACTTCTTCACCAACGACGCCTCCGTATATCGAGCCGGTGGCTTGGTAAAATGCTGAGTGGTCTCCATCTTATTAAGATCAACATCTTCCCCCTCCGAAAGTTTCGGTAACAAATTATCCCCATCTTTCAATTCATCTTCTCCATGATCTTTACCTTCAAGATAAACCTCCATAAACCCGGGAAATTTGATCACCTGCCCGGTCGCACGAAATTCATAACCGGTATCTCCCGCCGCAATATCAATAGCGGTTTTGTCCAACAAAGCCTCCTTCATCTGACAAGCAATTGTTCTTTTCCAAACAAGTTCATAAAGTCTGAATTGATCTTTGTCCAAATACTTCTCCACTTTCTCAGGTTTCAGAGAAAGATCAACAGGACGAATTGCTTCATGAGCTTCCTGCGCACCTTTTTTCCCCTTAAATTTACGAGGAGTATCTAGCGCAAACTCCTTTCCATATTCTTTTTCAATAACTTTTTTAGCCGCCTTCAAAGCAACATTCGACAAATTCACACTGTCCGTTCTCATATAAGTGATAAGACCGTGCTCCCCGGAACCAACATCTATACCTTCATATAATTGCTGAGCCAACACCATCGTCTTCTTTACCGAAAACCCAAGCTTTCGCGAAGCTTCTTGTTGTAATGTTGATGTGATGAATGGCGGAGCCGGATTTCTCTTCGTCTGTTTCTCCTCAACTTTCGAAACTTTGTAATCCACCCCTTTTATTTTTTTCAAAATTTCCTTAACTTCTTTTTCATTTCCGGGCAATATTTTCTTCCCCTCATGTCTTTGAAGTTCCGCCTCAAAAGTTTTTTCAAAAGTTCCAATAACTTTCCAATATTCATCCGGTTTAAACGCTTGAATTTCACGCTCTCTTTCCACAACAAAACGCACCGCCACACTCTGCACACGCCCTGCGCTCAGCCCATATCGAACCTTTTTCCAAAGTAACGGCGAAAGTTCATACCCCACCAATCGGTCCAAAACTCGACGAGCCTGCTGAGCATCCACCACGTCCATATCCACAGATCGCGGCTCTTTCATCGCCTTTTTTATAGCCCCTTCTGTAATTTCATGAAAAACAATTCTTTTCACATCAGTCTTTTTCGGGTCAACTTTTAAAGCTTCTAACAAATGCCATCCAATAGCTTCTCCTTCTCGATCTTCATCAGTTGCCAACCAAAGATGCTCGGCCTTTTTGTATTCATCCTTCAATTGCTTAATAACCTTTTTCTTGTCAGGTGAAATCAAATAACTGGGTTTGAAGTTTTTTTCAACCTCAATACCCATTTTCGATTTAGGAAGATCTCGGACATGTCCCATCGAAGCCAGCACTTTATATTCTTTCCCCAAAAATCTGGAGATTGTTTTAGCTTTTGCCGGGGACTCTACTATAACTAGGTTTTTTGCCATGGCTTACTTTTATAACAGTCCCTCTCTTTCGTCAATAGCAGACACGCAGCGAAGCGAAGTGTCCCGAGGTCGCCTATTACCGCGACCGAGTAACGTGAGCGAAGCAAACACCTTGTCCTAGCCAAAAACCGCTTGTACATCCCGAAACAAGTTGACAAGAAACGCAAGCTGAAAAGTTTCGGCTAACAGAAGCCGTTTTCTACACTTTTACACATACGAAAGTGCGTTTTTCCCCTGCTAAAAGGGCTTTGTACAAATAAATTAACTTGATTTGCCTTTTAAAAGCCCTATAATAGCGATTGCTTTTCCAAATACATTATTTCTTAACCCAATTCAACTATGACTAAACAAGATCTAGTTGCGGGTGCAGCACAATCAGCAGGCGTTACTAAAAAAGCGGCTGGTGAAGTTCTAGAATCAATTCTGGGAATGATTACAAAAAGCCTTAAAAAAGGTGAAAATGTAACAATCACAGGATTCGGAACATTCCGTATCTCAAACAGAGCGGCAAGAACTGGAGTAAATCCACGAAACCCAACTGAAAAAATCAAGATTCCTGCTATGAAGCTTCCTGCTTTCAAAGCTGGTAAATCTCTAAAAGACGCTGTTAGATAGCAGAAAAAATCTCGTGAGAGATTTTTTCCTTCAAAAAAGACCTCCTAGAAATAGGCGGTCTTTTTTTTTGTAATTAAGTTCTACTCCCCGGCCTTCCCACCACACCCTCCCCAACCACCGGTACCCCTTCCATCATCACTCTTAACCCGAACTTCATCAATCGTCTTTTGCAACGCCTTTGCCACTCCAGCTCCGATCTCATCACTCCGAGGATCCACACGCACATCCATATTCAATAAACACACAATTGGAATACTGAATCTAGCAATACCATTCTCATAATCCGCAGATTGCACCTCAACAATACCCTCAAACTCACCACCCAATAATGCTTCTGCCAATAAGCCGCCACGATCCTTCAGCCCTGTACACTGAAAAACTCCATGTCCAAGCATCCCTGCCTTAATTCCACCTCCACGATGTACACTTCCAAAATTAGCCTCACTAACAACTTTTACATTGCCCCCAACAAGCTCAGTAAGTTTTTTGGATAAAAACTTAGCAGCTCTGCTACCAACCGCATACTGTCTTAGCTCCTCCAAAATAACAATATTAGCATTCTCCATTTCAGAACAATAAGCAAGTTCCCCTGCCTTCTTAGCAAGGTCCAACCTAAAATCTCCCTCTGATTCTTCTATACTCATACCACTCATTCTCTCAACTAAACTCACCTGAGATTCTCCATTACAAAGAGCCTCATATAGTTCATCAACATCAAATCTCCCACGTACTTCATTTGTTTCACTCATAATTAACTATTAATAATAAGGCAGAATTTAATCACTTCTGTTGAAAAATGTCAACGATTTCAGTAAAGTATCCCCCGATGAAACAAGAAATCGAAAAACTGGAGAAAGCAGTTCTTGAGGAACTAAAAAAAGTCTCTTCCACGGGAGGGCTAAAAGAACTTGAAGTAAAATACTTCGGCCGAAAAGGTGAATTCACAGCAATTCTAAAAGGCCTAAAAGACCTTTCTGCAAGCGAAAAACCGGTTCTAGGAAAATTGGCAAACATTACAAAAGTAAAACTCGAAAAAGCCATCGAAGCACAACGCCACAAACTCGAAGGCTCAGCCCTCGAAAAAGAACTCGACACAGAATTTTTCGACACATCAATCCCGGGAAAAACACCGCAAATGGGGCACATTCACCCATTATCCCAAGTCCAGGAAGAAGTTGAACGAATTTTCTCACAAATGGGCTTCGCAATCATGGACGGACCGGAAATTGAATCGGAATATTATAACTTTGAAGGACTAAACATCCCTGCAGACCATCCGGCCCGCGACATGCAGGACACATTCTTCATCCAAGACAAAGACGACCCAAAACACGGACACATGGTGCTACGAACTCACACTTCCCCCGTTCAAATCCGAACTATGGAAAAATACGGCGCACCACTGCGAGTAATAATCCCGGGAAGAGTATTTCGATACGAAGCAACCGACGCCAGCCACGACACAACATTTTACCAGGTCGAAGGTCTGCTTTTAGACAAAGAAATATCACTCAGCCACTTAAAAGGCGTAATGGCAGAATTCCTAACTCGCCTATTCGGAGCTCCGGTAAAAGTCAGATTCCGACCGGGCTACTTCCCATTCGTCGAACCGGGCCTCGAGCTCGACTTTTCATGCCTAATTTGCAACGCAAAAGGCTGTAAAGTATGCAAAAACACAGGTTGGATCGAATTTATGGGAGCGGGAATGGTCCACGAAAATGTATTGAAAGCCGGAGGAATCGATTCCAAAAAATACCAGGGATGGGCCTTCGGATTCGGACTCACTCGACTTGTAATGATGCGACACGCCGTATCGGACATCCGCCTACTCACAAACGGCGACCTAAGATTTATTAAGCAATTTTGATATGAAATATTCTAAAAACATTTCGACGCAAACGTCGTTGAGCCATCGAGGGATCATGCATCCCGAGATACTCAACCGGTCGTACACGCTAGACCGGTTGAGCCGCGAAACCGTTTTAGAGAAATGGTTTTAGAATATTTCGTACTAAAAAATAATTATATTCATAATGTACGTTTCACTCGATTGGTTAAAAGATTTCGTAGAAATTCCCGGCAACCTGGACCCCAAAGATCTGGCGGACGAACTTACCCTAAAAACTGCTGAAACAGAGGGTGTAATGAACGACGCGGAAAAATTTGAGAATATGGTTGTCGGCCACGTAACAGAACTTCACCCACACCCAAACGCAGATAAACTAAAATTGGCAAAAGTTTCTATAGGAAAAGACTCTCACCAAATTGTTTGTGGAGGAAAAAATCTAAAAGAAGGAATGTATGTAGCGGTTGCACTTCCAAAATCAAAAGTACGATGGCACGGAGAAGGAGATTTGGTCACATTAGAAAAAGCAAAAATCAGAGGAGAAGAAAGCTATGGAATGATTTGTCAAAGCGCAGAAATCGGCTTAGACAACCCAGATGAAGGTCCCGAGGACATTCTCGATCTATCATCACAAAAACCAACTCCGGGAACTCCACTCGCAGAACTTTTCGGAGGCGACGACACCGTAATCGAATTCGACAACAAATCCCTAACTCATCGCCCGGACCTTTGGGGACACTATGGAATCGCAAGAGAAATTGCCGCAATCAAAGGATTCAAATTCAAAGAACTGAAACCAAAATTCAAGGCTCCGGCAAAAGGAGAAACTGTAGACGTAAAAATCGAAGACTATGACCTTTGCCCAAGATACTGCGGACTCATTATCAATAATATAAAAGTAGAAGACTCACCTAATTGGCTAAAAAAGAGACTGAAAGCAACCGGACACGGAAACCACAACAACATCGTCGACGTCACAAACTACGTGATGACAGAACTCGGACAACCAATGCACGCATTCGACAAAAACTATATAAAAAAAGGAATAGTAGTTCGTCATGCAAAAAAAGGTGAAAAAATCACATCACTCGATGGCAAAAAACGCGAACTCACGCAGAACATGCTCGTAATCGCCGACCACGAAAAGCCTATAGCTATAGCCGGAATCATGGGAGGAGAAAATAGTGAAATAAACTCCGGGACAACTTCGATCATCCTGGAATCTGCAAACTTCAACGCGGCTTCAATCAGAAAAACATCAACAAAACTCGGAGTCAGAACAGATGCGGTCCAAAGATTCGAAAAATCTCTCGACCCACACATGGCACAACTCGCAATCGAAAGAGCCGCAGAAATCATTTTGGATATCTGTCCGGGCTCAGAAATAGCTGGACCAATGACCGACAACGAAAAATTCAACAAGAAACCAATAAAAATCAAACTCGATACCGACAAAACTCGATCAAAAATCGGCGTGGACATTTCCGACAAAGACATTAAAAAAATTCTGGAAAGTCTGGAGTTCGAAGTTTCAAACGGCTTCGAAGTTACAGTTCCGAGCTTCCGTTCAACAAAAGACGTACTAATAGAAGACGACCTCATTGAAGAAGTAGCAAGAATTTACGGATACGAAAACATCCCGGCATCACTTCCGATGCTTCCAACCAAACTACCGGAAGAAAACACCGAACGCTTCAAAAAACACAGAGCAAGAGACCTTTTCTCACATTCACTCGGATTCGACGAAGTCTACAATTACTCTTTCTACGGCATAAACGAAATCAAAAACACCCTCCTCTCAGAAGAAGGACACATCAAATTGCTGAACTACCTGTCCGAAGATCAAACACACATGCGAACTTCACTCACGCCAAACTTGCTCAAAAACCTACAACTCAACATCAAATATTTCGACAACGTAAAACTTTACGAAATCGGTCGAACTTACAAAGAAATCGGTGAATATTTCCCACTGGAAGAAAAATTCGTGGGAGGAGCAATCCTACAAAAAGGCAAAACCGACGAACCGTTCTACGAAGCAAAAGGAGCCGTCGAAGCATTCTTCGAAAAATTCAATATAAA
>JAACEU010000031.1 GCA_011682355.1 Nitrospirota bacterium
AAGGATACGACGAGTCGCTTCCATCAATGACATCACTGGGAGTAAAGGAAATAATCCCTTATATAGAAGGAGAAATGCCGCTCGAAGACTGCCTCGAAATCCTAAAAAGAAACACAAGAAGATATGCAAAAAGACAAATGACTTGGCTCAAAAGGTATGATAATGTGAGATGGCTAACACCGAAATAATGTCAGTCCTGGGAAAAAAATGGATAATAAAAAATAGTGACGAATCAAAAAATACTTTTGATAAAATTCTCGAAAATAGGGGGCTTTTAGATGATGATAAAGAAGAAAAAACACTCCACGATCCTTTTCTGTTTAAGGATATGAATCGAGTGATCGCGCGTATAAAAGAAGCAATTGATAAAAAAGAAAGAGTAGTGGTTTTTGGAGATTATGATGTGGATGGAATTACGGGAACCGCGATTCTTGTGCATGTTTTGAAAAAGTTAGGAGCAAATGTCTCTTACAGATTGCCTCACAGAGTAGACGACGGCTACGGTTTGTCAGAAAAATTCATTGATGAACTAACTGGACTAGATGTGAAACTTTTAATTACTACAGATTGCGGAATTTCATGCGAAAAAGAGATCGCAAAGGCCGCAAAGCAAGGAATGGAGACAATAGTTACTGATCATCACACAATCCCGGAAAAAGGAGTTCCAAGCAAGGCGATAGGCATTTTGCATCCAAAAGATCCAAAGTCACAGTATCCGTTTAAGGGGCTGACCGGCGCAGGAGTTGCATTGAAATTGGCTCAAGCTTTGATGCCGGCAGAAGAATCATTCAGCCCGCTCATAGATCTGGCGGCACTTGGTACAGTTGCAGATCTCGGATCACTAAAAGGAGAGAATTGGTACATCGTCAAAAAAGGACTGGAAAACCTAATGAATACGAAATGGGTTGGACTCAAAAAGATAATGGAATTAGCAGATATAAAAGAAATGTCCTCGTCATCAATAGGTTATCGAATTGCACCAAGAATCAATGCGGCGGGCAGAATAGGAAATCCGTATTTGGCCCTTTCACTTCTCCTTCAAGAAGAAGTGAGTGAAAAGGTAAACAAACTTGGAGACGAACTTGAAGCATTAAACACGAAAAGAAAAGAAATGACTTTTGAAGCTCAAAACCAAGCTGAGTTATTGATTGATAAAAATAATCTTCCATATATTATAATGGTGGAAAGCCCAGACTGGCATGTTGGGATTATTGGTCTAATAGCTGGTAGGATGGCGGAAAAATATATGAGGCCGTCAATCATAATGCAGGATTTTGGTGACACTTTGGTCGCTTCTGCAAGGAGTAGGGATTCATTCGACATAATAGAAGCGATTACCAAGCACAAAGATTTACTCATAAGTTTCGGAGGACATGCGCAAGCGGCAGGATTTAATCTAAAAAAAGCAAATCTCCAAAAGTTTAAGAGAGCAATAGAAAAGGAGGCAAAAGCAAAGCTCAAGAATAAAAATCTCAAACCAACTCTCGAAATCGACTGCAGAATAGACTCAAAGGAGATAAGCATGAATTTTATAAAAGAACTAAATAAACTTAGCCCATTTGGGATAGGAAATACACAACCGGTATTTATCCTCTCCGGCATAGAACCCCAATTTATCCAACAAGTAGGCAAAGAAAAACAACATCTCAAATTCTCAACCCGTATTAATGACAAAGAAATAAGCACAATTGCATTTAGAATGGGGGAATTTGCCGATGAAATGAGAAGACACAGAAAAATAGACGTTGTATTTCATCTCGAAAAAAATGTATGGAGATACAAAGAGCAATTGCAACTCCAGATGCTGGACTTTAGAAAAACTTCTGACTAAAATTACACTATGAAAAAACTTATTCTTATCCTAATAACAGCGATTCTCACTACAGCAACTGCTTATGCATTAGATACAGAAGATTGGTATCAATATAATGGATATTCCACTTCACATACATTTTCCGTAAATTTTCCAATCGACTGGCAATCCAAAACGTATGGTGACGAAATGCAAGGCTTCGCCCCGGAAAAATCATACAGCGATTCATTCTTCATTCTTCAAGAATTTGAGGGGAAAACACTGGACCAGATCATATATTTCTACGTAAACGAAAGCACTGAACTCGTGGAAATCAAGGACATATTCTTCTCGGACGCAAGTGACTTAATAGCAAAAGAGGCCATTTACCTGGACACGGATGCCGGCAAAAAATACTCAAGAACCATCATAAAAAGAGGAAGCCTTATTTTGGTATTAAGCGGCCGACAACTGGAAAATGTCGAAGATTTCCCGATTCCAGAAGAATACCGCGAAACAGTAGAAGCTATTTACGATTCCTTCAAATTCACTGATGATTGGCATCAATATATAGACCTCGAAGACTCATTTTCGTTCATTTTTCCGTCAGAACTTGAAATAGAAACACTTTCTGACGGAGTAACAGTTCTCAATCCGGACAACCAAGAAATAATATTCAGTGTATTTAAATATCCGGACACCGAACTCGAGGACGCGCCGGACGAAGCGGAAGGTTACAGCGAAGACCTCGATGCAGTAGAAGGAACATTTTTCCACGGAATGGAAAACGCACTGATAGGGACTTATTACAACAGCGAGGCCAAAAAGAGTTTCAACAGAATTTTTGTAGAGAAGGCTGGCACAAGTTATGCTATCAGCGATGTAAACATAGAAACAAACTACCCAAGAATGGATTATTACAATCAATACGTGATTGAAATGGTAGAAAGTTTCGAATTTTTCGATATGGAAGCGGTTGAAAAATTATTCACAAATTTTCCGGATGTAACTATAGATCACCCAAACAGAACAGCGATAAATGCATTGGCGAATAGAGAGATAATAGCCGGTTATCCCGATGGGACATTCAAGCCCGATGACGAGATAAACAGAGCCGAACTTACCAAAATGGTGGTAGCAACAAGGCTCGAACCGGACTCGGACGAATACAAAAATTGTTTCTCGGACGTAAGAGATCAGTGGTTCGCACCATATATTTGTTATGCGAAAGAGCAGGGATGGGTCAATGGTTATGATGATGGTACGTTCAAACCAAATCAGAAAATCACCAGAGTCGAATCGATTAAAGTGATTTTGGAAGTACTGTTCGAGGAAATCGAAGAAGGAGAAATTATCGAAGGACAAACGGCTTTGGATATACACACTGACAAATGGTACAGCAAATATTTCATCTTTGCCGACAATAGAGGCCTATTGGACAAACAACATATCACGCTCAGTGATGAGGGATACAACTACTATCCAAGTGGAAACATCTCCCGGAAAGAGGTGGCTGAATCCATCTACAGGAGCATAATGAATTTTACCCTTTCTTTCCTCTAGAAAATTTATAGTTCTATAGATATAATGATCTCCTTTTTGTTAAAACAAGAGGGTTGACATATTCACAGAATTGTTCTAAAATATATAGATTACGTAAAATCCAAAAATGCCAGAAGCGACGCAACAACAAGTTATTGATCTAATAAAAAGGAGTAATAAAATCCTAATAATGCCGTCATCTCCAGCTGATGGAGATTCGATAGGAGGTGCTATTGCTACTTATTTAGTGCTCAAAAAACTTGAAAAGGAGGTGACGATTGTATCACGAGAGGAAATCCCGGAGCTCCTTCAGTTTTTGCCACACACAAGTATGATAGGGAGCAATCTATCTTCCTCTACTGATTTTATAATTTCGATCAATTGCCAAGACGTAAAAATCGAAAATATAAAAAGCACAACAAAAGGCGACGACATAAATATAGTAATTACTCCAAGCGAAGGGCATTTGTCTGAAGACAACATCACATTCAACAAAGGAAAAGTAGATTACGATCTAATCATTACAGTAGACACTGCTGAATTATCACAGCTCGGCAGCGTATACGAAGACAACATCGAATTATTCCACCGGGTTCCGGTAATAAATATCGATCATCATATTTCAAATACACATTTCGGAAAGATAAATTACACAGACATCATGGCCTCTTCCACCACTGAGCTTCTTCTAGATCTGTTTGAAGATATGGCGAAGGAAGAAAAAATGGATTTGATAGATGAAGACATAGCAACTCTACTATTAACGGGAATAATCACAGACACCGGAAGTTTCCAAAACGCAAACACAACACCCAGATCGTTTGCATCATCGGCGAAATTGATATCCTACGGTGCACGCCAACAAGAAATCATTCAACACATATACAAAACCAAACAGCTTTCTCAATTAAAACTTTGGGGAAGAGTACTTTCCAAAATCCAAACAGACGAAAAATACAAAATCGTCTGGTCGGTAGTTAGCCAACAAGACTTCAAAGATACTCAAAGTACGATAGAAGAAACCGGAGACATCATTGATGAACTAATGACCAACGCCCCGGGAGCGGAAATCGTATTTTTGATTAAAGAAAAAGAAGACGGGACAAGTTCAGTAAGCCTAAGAACAACAAATCCGGCAATTAACGCTTCAAAAATTGCTGAACAATTCGGTGGTGGAGGACATGCCAGAGCGTCAGGGTTCAGAATCACAGACAAGGATCTGCGAGACGCAGAATATCAAATTATAAAGTATATGCGAGGCCTTCAAACGAAAAGACTCGGTATAACCGAAGAAACCGAAGAAGAATCCAAAAAAGAAGAGGAAAAACCAATGATCAACGTAGAAGAACTAATGCAAAGAGCCAAGGAAGCGGAAAAAGTCACAGAGTTGATGCCAAAAAAGAAGCTAAACCTCGCAAGCGAGCCAAAAAAAGAAGCCATCAAAGAAGAAGACCCAGACAAAGAAATGACTTACAAATTTGAGGACTAAACCTGTTCCAAAATCTCCACAGGAATATCGAAGTTAGAGTAAACATTCGAAACATCCTCATCATCTTCCAGAGCTTCAACCAATTTCAGAACCTTTTTTGCATTCTCCAGATCCTCGATCTTCACCGGATTCTTCCCAATAAAATCAAATTCAGCCTTCCCCACCTCAAACCCAGCACCCTTCAAGCTGTCATTAACCTTCATCAAATCAGAAGGCGCCGTAATTATCTCAAATTCACTATCCTCAACCGAAATATCCTCCGCCCCGGCATCAATCGCAGCAAGCTCAGCCTCATCAGCATCCATCGAACCGGCTTTCGCAAGAATAACACCCTTCTTTTCAAACATATGCCCAACACTTCCGGCTCCACCCATCTGCCCGCCATTTTTCTGCATAATTATTCGCACATTCGCAGCCGAACGATTTTTATTATCGGTAATAACCTGGACATACATGGCGGTACCGGCAGGACCAAAACCTTCATACATAAGTTCAGCTAATTGAGCACCATCCTTGTCACCACCGGCTCCTTTCGCGATCGCTTTCTCGATATTGGCATTTGGAACGTTATCAGCCTTCGCGTTTGTAATAGCGGATCGTAGACCTGGATTCATTTCGGGATCAGCACCTCCATCACGCGCGGCAATTGTAATAAGCTTCGCATGTTTTGTGAAAAGCTTTCCTCTCTTCGCGTCCAATGCTCCCTTTTTATGTTTAATAGAATGCCATTTCGAATGTCCGGACATAACAATTTATTATTAAGTGGTCGGATTATATCACTTCTTAACAGCTTTAGCGATAACGTCAGCAACTCCTTTGTCAAAAACTCCTGGGATAATGTGGTTAGCGGTCGGCTTTTTCACCAATCCTGCCAAAGTCTTCGCCGCAGAGAGTTTCATTTTATCAGTAATCTTTTTTGCCCTGACAGCCAGAGCTCCTTTGAATATTCCGGGGAATACTAAGACGTTATTTATTTGATTAGGATAATCACTTCGGCCTGTAGCTATTACCACGGCACCTCCGGCCTTCGCGTCTTTGACCGAAATTTCCGGATCAGGATTCGACATCGCGAAAACGATCGGATCATCAGCCATCGACCGGATCATCGCACGAGTAGCAATATTCGGTCGAGAAACTCCAATAAAGATATCTGCACCATCAAGAGCAACATCCAAACCACCCTTTACCTTTTTCTTATTTGTAACCTTCGCAATTTCCTTTTTGTACCTATTTAATCCGGGACGACCCGCATAAATTGTACCTTTACTGTCAACCAAACAAATATCTTTAAATCCGTATTTCAATATCAATTTTGCAATGGCGGTTCCTGCCGCACCGGCCCCACTTATCACAACTTTTACTTTACCGGCAGTCTTCCCAACCACTTTAAGAGCATTAATCAAACCGGCCAAGCACACAATTGCAGTCCCATGTTGATCGTCATGAAATACCGGTATATCAAGCTCACGGATCAATCTTTCCTCTATTTCGAAGCAACGAGGTGCCGAAATATCCTCCAAATTTATTCCTCCAAAACTTCCCGAAATCGCCAGCACAATCGAAACGATCTCATCAACATCTTGAGTATCAAGACAAATCGGAAAAGCATCCACTCCACCAAACTCCTTAAAAAGCGCACATTTCCCCTCCATCACCGGCAGTCCGGCCACAGCACCAATATTCCCAAGACCAAGAACCGCAGATCCATCAGTGACCACAGCGAT
>JAACEU010000032.1 GCA_011682355.1 Nitrospirota bacterium
AGATAGAAATTATATATGACGCAACTTTAGACGATATCAGAGAACAAATCGTCGGCGGACACCCGGTCATCACCCCTGTCACGTCAGATTATCTCGACAATCCATACTATCCATATCCCGGCTACCACATGCTAATAGTAATTGGTTACACCGAGGACAAAATCATTACAAATGACAACGGCACCAAACGCGGAAAAGATTTCAGCTACGACAACGACAAATTCAAAAAAGCATTAGACGATGCGGGCGGGAATATAGTAATTCTAAAACTTTCTAATGACTATTAAAAGTTCCGGAAATCTTCAAATCGCCATCCAGTACCTCATATTCAACATTTTCCAAACTCTGCACCGACGTCAATTTCGAAACACCTTCACCTCCAACAACTGAAAGAGACTTTTCACCACCAAATATTTTTGGAGCTTGATAAAAAAGAACTTTATCTACCAATTGCCGATCTTTCAAAAAAGCATCATAAATATGACCGTGCATACCACTTCCACCTTCCACAAACACACTCTGTACGCCCATTTTCGCCAAATATTTCAACATAGCTTTGACCGACAAAACTTCACCACCAAAACACTTCACTTTCACGCCGGCTTTCCTAAATTTCTCCAGATTCCGCACAGAAGCCAACTTCGAACAAAAAACAACAACATTTTCATCTCTAAAAACTTGCTTCCCCAAAGGCACCCTCAATTTCGGATCAATTATTACACGCAACAAATCCTTCTTCCTATATATTCCCTCCGCCGCCAACTCGGGATCATCCGCCAACACAGTCCCAACCCCAACCATAACGGCATCACACAAACTACGTTCACGTCTGGCATCCTTTCTGGCTTTCTCACCGGTGATCCACTTGGATTCACCACCGGAAGTCGCAATTTTCCCGTCCAAACTCATTCCGGTCTTCATTATCAAATAGGGGAGATCGGTCGTAGCCCATTTTATAAAAGGCTGATTCAATCCACGAATATCATCCGCCAATTCAGTCCCAACTTTCAAAATCTGCACATCTATCCCATTTTTCTTCAAAAACGAAATTCCGCGACCATTCACTTTCTTGAACGGATCTTTCATTCCGATATATACTTTTTTGAAACCGGCGGCAACAACTGCTTTCGAACACGGCGCAGTTTTCCCATTATGCGAACACGGCTCAAGAGTCACATACAAGGTAGCATTCTCAAACAATGCAGGATCAAAATCCATGGTCACAAGACCTGTCTTCTTCATCAATTCCCTCATAGCTTTGATTTCCGCATGCTCGTCTCCCGCCTTCTTGTGATAGCCTTCGGCGACAACCTCGCCACCCTTTACAATCACCGCTCCGACACATGGATTTGGAGATGTAAAACCAAGACCTTTCTTTGCAAGCTCCATCGCTCGTTTCATAAAAACCTGATGCATATCTAAAAATTACTTATTAGAAGATACTTTTAACACAAAACCAGCATCCTGGCAAGGATTAATTGGATTTTGCGTCATCAACAGTCACCTTCGTGCTACTGAACAGCCTCCAGACGCAACTGGCCTAATACCTTCCTTACAAGTTCTTTTTATAGCCTCTCTTATATGACCTTCGCGTTCTTTCGGTGAAAATTCGCCCTCAAATATGCACCCTCTTTCTATTGTAAACTTTTTTGCTTTGCCTGCGCCACATTTACTTTTCGCCAAATCAAATAACTTCTTCACTCCCTCGGGATTACAGGATTTTTTCATCGCTCCCGATACCTTATCCTCTAAACATTTCACTATATTTGCTATATCTGTTTCTCTCACAATTCCGTATTGAGCCTCCGAAGCTTCACAGTCGCAACTAAAGACCGCCACAATTGCCAATATTAAGGCAGCACGTACATTTCCTACTGCCGGGCTAATATCTTCATTTTTTATTTCAGGAGTTTTCATAATAAAATTTCTTATATTTTCCTTAATATATGCCCCATTTTATCCCTTTTTGTTTTTAAATACGAATGATTTCGCTCACCGGGTGACACCTCCAAAGGAACACGCTCAACAATCTCAATCCCATATCCCTCAAGTCCCACAATTTTAGTAGGATTATTAGTCATCAATCGAATTTTTTTAACCCCAATATCAGCCAAAATTTGTGCCCCAATTCCATAATCACGCAAATCCCCTGCAAACCCCAATTCTTTGTTTGCATCAACCGTATCCAATCCCTTTCTTTGCAATTCATACGCCCGAATCTTGTTTGTAAGCCCTATGCCTCTTCCTTCCTGCCTCATGTACAAAATAACCCCATTTCCCTCATCTTGAATATTTTTCATTGCCTTATCCAATTGCTCCCTACAATCACATTTTTCTGACAAAAACACTTCACCGGTAATGCATTCACTTTGAACCCGAGTCAAAACACCGTTACCATCCAATTCCCTTTTAATTAAAGCAATATGCTCTTTTTCATCAACACTACTTTTATAAATTTTCATATCAAAATCACCATATTTGGTCGGCAAAACAGTTTCTGCCACCAATTTCACCAATTTTTCCGCTTTATGACGATAAGCTATTAAATCTTTGATAGTAATAATCACCAAAGAATGCTTCTTCGCAAATTCAAAAAGATCATCTTTTCTCATCATCTCGCCATCTTCTCCGGCAATTTCGCATATTAATCCGGCAGGGGATAGATCCGATATCTTTGCCAAATCAACCGCCGCCTCAGTATGTCCCGCCCTTACCAAAACCCCTCCCTTTTTTGCTCTTAACGGAAACATGTGCCCGGGACGCACAAAATCATCAGGGACAGATTTGAAATCGGCGATCGCCCTCACAGTTTTTGCTCTATCTGATGCCGATATTCCAGTTGAAGTATCGTGTTTATAATCGACCGAAACCGTAAAATTACATTTTGAAGATTCTTTATTTTCTTCCACCATTGGAGAAAAACTCAACCTTTCAGCGATATCTTCATCTACCGGCACACAAATCAGCCCTCGCCCCTCCTTCGCCATAAAATTCACCGAAGCTGAAGTGACCTTTTCTGCGGCCATAACCAAATCTCCCTCATTTTCTCTATCCTCATCGTCCAGAACTACGACCATTTCACCACGCTTTATGGCTTTTATCGCGTCCTCGATCTTACTAAATTCTGACATATATTTTCATCAAATCGCAAATCTTTCAAAAGCCTCAATTGTCGCATCAGCGTCCTGCAACAGCTCCTCAATTGTACTTTCCGGATCTTTTACAAACGCTTGTTTCAACAACGCATTTTCTTCTCTAAATTTTTTTTCCTTACCCATCATAATCTTTTCCATAATTTCCTCGGGCTTACCCTCTTGTTTCAGCTGATCTACCCAAATTTCTTTCTCTTTATCTATCAATTCTTGAGATACTTCGTCCGGAGAAATGACATCAGGATTTGTTGCGGCAACATGCATCGCTATATCTCTTGCCAATTCCTCCGATCCTCCTTTCAAAGAGACCACAACACCAATTTTCTTGTTTGTATGTACATAATCTCCCAATTTTTCACCTTCAATCACTTTCATATTGGCAATCTTTATATTCTCGCCCATTTTCAAAATTGCATCTTTCACTTCCGGTAAATCCTTATCTTCCGGGCTAATTTCACCTTTTAACAATTTATCAGCAATTGTTTCCGCAATGTTTATAAAATCATCTCCATTTGCCACAAAATCTGTTTCACATTGCAATTCCACCATAGCAGACTTATTTCCTTCAGATTTTACAACAACCACTCCATTTGCAGTTGTTCGTTCAGCTCTATCAGCCGCTTTTGCCTCACCGGATTTTCGCATAATATCTATAGCCTCATCGAAATCACCATTAGCTTCTTCCAAAGCTTTTTTACACACCATCATAGAAACTCCGGTAGCTTCTCTTAGCTTTTTTACATCTTCAATACTTACAGACATATTTTTTTGATTAAATTATATTTATTTATTTTGAATATCAGTTGGATTTTCAGGCTTTTGCTCTGGAATCTCAGGTTTTTTCCCAGATAGTAATTCAAACAGATAATACTCCGGAATTTTCATTGCCAATTGCCCTAATACTGGGATCTTTGTTTCCGCCTTGCTATAAGCTACAAACATTCCTGTGCCATGTAGCAATAGTACTACTCCCCATAACATCAAACTTAATGTTTGGCTGATTAATGCTACCAAAATTGTAAAAATCCACAATGCAAAAAGCGCAATTCCCTGTCGAGCATGAAATAGACAAAACTTGCTATTCACTTTCCTTACTGATGCCAAAGCGCACATTACTATATTGAAAATGGGAATGTAACAGCTTATAGCCCATTTCCTATCACTATCTAACATCTTTATTTAGTTTTAGAGGGCTTTTTCTTTAAGACTTCTCCAATTTTCCCAAGTAAATATCTTAATGACTTCATAGCATCATCATTTGCAGGAATAGGATAATCCACATTACTTGGATCTGAATTTGAATCAATTAAAGCCACTAGCGGTATTTTTAACTTATTGGCTTCTTTTACAACAATTTTGTCTCTTACTACGTCCACTACAAACACTGCTTCAGGTTTCTTTTTAAGCTCCTGCACACCACCCAACGATGTTTGCAACTTATCTATAGTTTTCTTCAAACTAGATGCCTCTTTTTTAGTATACTTTTCAAATTCTCCTGTTGCTTCTTGCTCTTTTAGATCCGCCAAGTATTTTATTCTTCTCTTCACTGTTGCGAAATTTGTTAACAATCCAGGTATCCATTTTTGTGTGACGTATGGCATATTGCATTGAGTTGCCAATTCTTCTAACAATTTTACCGATTGTGGCTTTGTGCTCACAAAAAGAACTGTTTTACCTTCTGAAATAGTCTTTGACATAAATGTCAAAGCATTATTAAAGCAATCAAGAGTTTTCGCCAGATCAATGACATGAAGACCGGAAAGCTCTCCGTAAAGGTATTTTTTCATCTTCGGATTCCATTTTTGAGTTCTGTGACCCACGTGCACGGCATTCTCAAACATCTCCTGTAACAATTTTTCGTCAGTAGCCATAATTTATATACTTGAAAATAAAATATTTCAGCGGTAATCTAATGAAAACTAAGGATAATTGCAAGCAAAAAGCATCTTAATTATGGACGAAATTGAAAACCTTCGGGAAAAAATCAATAATATAGACTCAAAAATTGCACTTTTGCTCAAAGAAAGGCTAGCTTCTGTACAAAAGATTGGAGATACAAAAAAATCCAAAAATCTTCCAATAATAGATATTGGAAGAGAAGAGAGGATTCTGTCAACACTTGATACAGATTACGAAAAAGAAATATTCAAAATAATACTGTCAGAATCACGAAAACATCAGGTCTAAGGTTTTGACTTACAAGCATAATTTTGCTATAATAAACAAACAGAAAATAAAAAATATGGAAGAAAACATAAACAAAAAAACAGCGGATGCAAATCCGGATCACATGAAAATAACAATCACTTTGCCTACAAACGCATATTTTATGTCAGGCATAAGAGATTTCACGCTGAACATGATCAAAAACACTACGAATTTCCCAGAAAAATGGGCATTTCGTTTTCAATCAGTCGTTGACGAATTGTGCAACAACGCCATTGAATACGGATCAGCTGTCGGTAGCGAAATTAGAATTACCTTTCTTCACAAAAAAGATGATTTCTTGGAAATCCATGTTGAAGACACAGGCACAGGTAAAAACAAGATTAACGCAACACAATTACAAAAACTTTTTAATGAACGAAAAGTGCCAGGATATGAATTTACAGGCATAAGAGGTAGGGGATTGGTAAAAATTGTAGGTGAATGGACTGACGAACTTAAATTTGAAGATCGTCCGGAAGGTGGTATAAAAATTGTAGCTAAAAAATACTTAAAAGAGGCCAGACAAAATGTAACTGGACTCTCCGAAGTACAAAATCAACTAGTAATTAATAATTAAAAATATTATGAATGAAGCAAGCATCGTCATTGAAGACGCTGAAAACGGAATAAAAATTGCAAAAATTTCTGGTCAACTGGATGAAAGTAATGTTGATGAAAAAATCCAGGATCTATATAAGGTTGTTGAAGCAACACCTAAAGGACTCAAGCTACTTTTTGATCTTGAAAACCTTGAGTACATGAACAGTAAATCAATTGGTTATTTGACTGATCTTTATGGAAAAATCACTGAAAATGGTGGAAAAGTGGTGATCGCAAAAGCAAAACCAAACATAATTGATATTTTGCAAGTAGTTGGACTAACACAATTGATTAATTCATTCGACACAACAGAAGAGGCAACAGCGGCACTTGCCGAAATCGGATCTCCTGCACCAGCGCCTGAAGCGCCAGCAGAAACTCCTGCACCAGCGCCTGAAGCGCCAGCAGAAACTCCTGCACCAGCGCCTGAAACGCCAGCAGAAACTCCTGCACCAGCGCCTGAAGCGCCAGCAGAAACTCCTGCACCAGCGCCTGAAGCGCCAGCAGAAACTCCTGCACCAGCGCCTGAAGCGCCAGCAG
>JAACEU010000033.1 GCA_011682355.1 Nitrospirota bacterium
AGATTGGTATTCTCCGGGTTGATGAAATATGATCCGGAAAAACGTGCAGTAGTGGATGATATGGCGGTTCTCTCAATTAATGAGGCTAAAACTGAATATACTTTTACTATGCGTGACGGTCTTAAGTGGCAGGACGGGTACCCTCTTACGGCTGAGGATGTGTATTTTACTTTTAATAATGTTGTGAAATCCGAATCTTTCCAGAATGAAATTTTAAAGACTAATTTTGCTGGTGTGGGGATTGAACTTATTGATGAAAAAACTATTAAATTTACTTTGGAAAATCCAAATATCTTTTTTGTTAATAATCTAACTACCGGAATTTTGCCGAAGCATATTTTGGAGGATATTGATCCTTATGACGTTTTACAAGATGAGTTTAATAAAATGCCGATAGGGTCGGGGCCGTACATGGTTACAGAACCGGTAGAGTCTTTTTCCGATGATCGCATGCAGGTAACGCTATCCAGAAGCCCGTATTATTATGGAGTTCCAAGCGAAATTGAAATGGTGAGGTTTATAGTTTATCCGACTATGGATCAGTTGTTGGAGCGTATTGATGCGGTGAACGGAGTTGTGAATATTACCGGAGATTATATTTTGGATTTCCAGAATAACGATAGATTTGAGCTCTTTTCTTATCAACTCCCTCAGTACACAGCGGTTTTTATGAATATGGAGAGTAAGATTTTGAAGGAAAATCATGATGTGCGTTTGGCTCTGCAAAAAGCGATTGATAAAACCGAGTTGATTGAGCGGTTTGTGGATAAAATTCCTGTTGATACGCCTTTGATGGAGCTGAATCAGGAAGAATGGGTGTATCAATCGAGTTTGGAGCAAGCCCAAGGTGCGCTGAAAGAGTCTGGATTCTTGTATCCGGAGGAAGATGTGAATAAACAGGGAATTAGGTACAACGAAGATGGTATTGGGCTCGAGTTAAATATGATTGTTAGGTTGTTTGAAGAAGGAACTTCAAAATATGAGGAGACATTGAAGGTGGTAACATATCTTCAAGACAAATGGGAAAGTATTGGATTCAGTATTCAGGTTGAATTCCTTCCACAAGAAGATTTTAAGCAAAGATTAATGAACAGAAGTTATGATCTTAGTCTTGTAGGTCAGAGTTTGGGATATAACCTTGATACCTATTCTTATTGGCATTCAACTCAGGCAAGTCCCATGGGGCTAAATTTATCGAATTACAAGAGTTTTCAGGTCGATAGCCTGATAGAAGATATTCGTGCGATTTTTGATATTTCCGAGAGAGAGGATAAATTGCGTGAATTGGCTGAAAAGATTGCGGAGGATGTCCCGGCGGTTTTCCTTTATCGGCCGGTTTATTATTATGCTTCGGATGGAAAAGTGTCAGGTGTTTCTATGGAAGGAGTGGTTTTTCCGTCTGATAGATTTGCAAATGTTGCGAAATGGCAATTTGCGAGGTAAAATCCCTTTACATTTGAGGGAATATTCTGTATTTATATATGGCAATTTTAAAGAATAAATCATGCAAATTTTATTAAATGGAGATGTGAAAAACCTTGGTTATCGAGGGGACATCCTAAACGTAAAAAATGGTTATTTTAGAAATTTTCTGTTCCCGAAAGGATTAGCGCAAGTTGCTAATGCAAAAGTTATTAAATTGGCTGAGGCAAGAAGTGAAAAAAGTACATTACAAAAAGAAAGAGTTATTGAGAATGCGAAAGATGTTTTGAAGAAGCTCAAAGGGCTTAGTGTTACAATTAAAGCGAAAGTTAGTGATAAAGGAAAACTTTACGGTTCTATTACGGAAGCTGATGTTGTGGAAGCGGTAAAAGAAGGTGCGAAGGTTGAATTGGAAAAAGATTTTATTAAGATGGATCATTTTAGAGATCTTGGAGAGCACAAAGCCAAAGTTTATTTGGGTGAAGGCTTGGAAGAGGAAATAACAGTTGTGCTAGAAGCTCAGGAGTAAAATCAATATGAAAGAAATTGGGAAAGTATTAGCTTTAGATTATGGCAAAAAGAGAGTTGGTGTCGCAAGTGGCGATGCTGATTTCCGTATAGCGTTTCCCAGAGCCGTTATTGAGAATAAGGGCGTGGAGAAGCTTGTTGTTGAAGTCCAGGAGTTGTGTGTGGAATTAGAGGTGGATACGGTTGTTGTGGGGTTGCCTTTGAACATGGATAGGGAAGAGGAGGAGAATGAAATGGTGCAGGAGGTTCGATATTTTGTGAAAGAATTGCGTAACGTTCTTGGAGATATTAACGTTGAATTCTTTGACGAAAGATTGAGTTCTTTTGAAGCTAAAGACCTTTTGGACGATGCTAATGAGAAAGCCGGTAAAGAAAAATTGGGCAAGGATGCCTATGCGGCTCAAGTGATTTTACAAAGATTTTTTGATAAATTAAGGACCTAGGGTATAATTTTCTGGAATGATTGAAATATTAAAGTATATAGGGTTAGGTTTAATAGCGTTTATTGCCTTGTTGGTGGGGTTTTCCGTCTTTTTCCGAGTGCAGAAAATTAGGAGGAAATATAGGGAGAAATATACCGTTTTGCAGGTTCGGGTTGCAAAAGAAAACGAGAGTGGACCAATAGTGGCGGAACAGATTTACGCAACTTTGCATGGTATTCAAAGTGAATTTAGTTTTTGGCAGAAACTACAGGGATACAGTAGTGATAATGTTAGTTTTGAGATAGCCAGTATTAATCGCAGTATCAAGTTTTATGTTGCTTTTCCCGAGAGGTTAAGGAATTTGGTGGAAGGGCAAATATATGCTCAATATCCGGATGTTGAGATAGAAGATTGTCATGATTATTCTGAAAATGTAAAAAACGCGGCTAACGCAATTGGTACGGAGCTAAAATTTTCAGATAGCGACGTTTTCCCAATCAAACGTTATCCTCAATTTGAGGATAAACTTACTCGTTTGGCCATTGATCCAATGGCTGGGATTACGGCTGCTTTGGTGAAATTTGATAATCCCGAAGATCAGGCTTGGATTCAAGTTGTTGTTACTCCTTTACCGGATAAATGGAGAATTGTTTTTACAAAATGTGTTCGAATATTAAAAAAAGGTGTGTTTGGAAATATTGCCTCACTCACAAATATTTATGCTCGGGCGTTTGCAACCAGGAAGTTGTGGCCGAAAATAGTTTTTTTCCCCGTTTATTTTGTTTTCCGGATTCAGGGATTTTTGATTACCGCGAAAATTGATGCGGATGGCGGCTTGGGTTCATCAATTTCGAGTTCTGATGAGATCGAGGAATTTACAAGTAAGTCTCACGAGAGGGAATCCGATATGGATGCGGCCATGGACAAGGTTGTAAGGCCTCTATTTGGGGTTACTATTCGTTTAATGCATATTCACCAGAAAAAGGATAACAAGAAGGCACAGGCCAAACTACGCGAAATAGTGGGGGCATTTAAACAGTTTAGCTTTCCACATCTAAATAGTTTTCAGATAGGGGATTTCTTTCATGATCAACAGGCGGTGAGTTTGTATAGGAAAAGAATTATCAGGAACGGAATGGTTTTGAATAATGAGGAATTAGCCACTGTTTATCATTTGCCAAATTTATTGGTAAAAACTCCCACAATTTATTGGGTGCAGAGCAGAAAGCTTGAACCACCATCAGATATTCCCGTGAAAGGAGAGGAGGATTTGACGATTTTGGGAAAGACGAACTTTAGAGGTTCACAGACCATATTTGGTATTAAGCCTATCGATCGTAGACGTCACATATATGTCATCGGAAAAACCGGTATGGGTAAATCTACGCTTTTAGAAAACATGATTTATTCGGATATTATGGAGGGGAAGGGTGTTGGTGTTATTGATCCGCATGGAGATTTGGCTGATGCTGTTTTGAATTTTGTTCCACCAAATCGTACAAATGACGTAATGCTTATTGATCCTTCGGACAATGAGTATGCCGTTGCATTCAATATGTTGGAAAATGTTGATCCGGCACTTGGTTCTATCGTATGTAGTGGACTTGTGGGCATTTTCAAAAAGATTTATGCAGATAGTTGGGGGCCGAGGCTTGAGCACATTTTGAGGAATACAATATTGGCGTTGCTGGAATATCCCGGGACTTCAATGTTGGGTATTACGAGGATTCTTTCAGATGATGCGTATAGAAAGAAAATTGTTAGTAAAATTGAGGATCCGGTTGTAAAGAGTTTCTGGGTTAATGAGTTCGGGAAAATGCAGGATAGGATTCGTGTTGAAGCAATTTCTCCTATTCAAAATAAGGTTGGGCAATTTTTATCAAGTTCAACAATTAGAAATATTGTGGGACAGCCAAAAAGCACTATTGATCTCCGATTTGCCATGGATAAGGGAAAAATTGTGATTATTAATTTATCAAAAGGTAAGATAGGGGAGGACAATTCCGCTCTTCTGGGTGCGATGTTTATTACCAAGTTTCAGTTGGATGCGATGAGTAGAGCTTCGATTCCGGAAAAAGATCGTCGTGACTTTTATCTATACGTGGATGAGTTCCAAAATTTTGCTACAGAATCTTTTGCTACAATTTTGTCGGAGGCGAGAAAATATAGACTTAATTTGACTATGGCGAATCAGTATGTGGCGCAGATGCCGGATGAAGTAAGAGATGCGGTTTTTGGAAATGTAGGTAGTACGCTTTCATTCCAAGTCGGATTTGACGATGCTGAATATATTTCACAGCAGTTTGGTGAGGAAGTGCTCCCACCCGATCTTGTATCTTTAAGTAAATTTACAGCATATATGAGACTTTTGAATGAGGGAATGCCTTCAAAAACGTTCTCATTGGTTACATTACCTCCGCCGGAATTAAATATTAATGTTGATAGAGTGAAGAGGGTTCGAGACGTATCGAGAGAGAGATATAGCAAGAAGGTTACCGACATTACGGAAAAGATCAAAAGATGGAGTTCGGTAGAAAAAAAGAGTGACGAGAAAAAATAATTATAATAATGGTAAAAGAATATTTTTCAAAATTAGCTTATCACTGGAAAGTTCTCTTGAGGGATAGGACTTATTTCATATCTTTGGTAATTGGTTTTATTGTAATATTCGGAGCTTTGATTGTTAGTATGTGGGTTAGTGCCTACAACGATGCTACTTTTTATGCTCCTGTTGGTGATTTGATTTTGGAACAAATTCCGACTATGAATCTCGAGTTTCTTTTTACTTGGGGTTTCTATTCTATAATAGCCATGATTTGTGCTTATCCGTTGTTCAAAAAACCGGAATTAGCGCCGTTTACGTTAAAAACTTTTGGTATACTTTTGTTAGTTAGGTCTGCTTTTATAATGTTGACTCATGTTGGGCCGCCGGAAGGATTTTTTTACCAAGACCAGTTGTTGTCAGGTGGAGCAATTGAATCAACTGCGGTTTTTAGGTTTGCGAATGATCTGTTCTTTTCCGGGCACACTTCTATCCCGTTTTTGGCGTTTTTGTTGTTTAGGAAGTCGAGATTTAGGTGGGTAATGCTTTTTGGATCGTTTTTGATGGGGGTAACAGTGCTTTTGATGAAAGTTCATTATTCGATTGATGTTTTTGCCGCATTTTTCATAGCGTATGGAGTTTATGCGTTTAGCGATAAGATATTTAATAATTTAAATATCAGGTTTAATAGAGAAATAAAGGTTCATGGTTGGAAAGCTCTCCAGCAAAAATTGAAGGGTATGAGAGAAAGAAGAGATATTAGAAAAGCGGGGAAGTTGAAGAAAAAAGGAGTTTTAGTAATTAACACATATAATCATGGAAATAACTAAATCTGAAAATGCGCCGGAGGCTATTGGCCCTTATTCACAGGCAGTTGCGAGTAATGGATTCGTGTTTTGTAGTGGTCAAATTGCGCTGAAACCGGATGGCGAATTGCTGAAGGGAAGTGCTGTGGTTCAGACCAAACAGGTTATGGAAAATTTGAAAGCGGTTTTGTTTGCCGCGGGTACGGAATTTGAGAGAGTTGTGAAAACCACAATCTATTTGACCGATATGGATGATTTTGAGGATGTGAATAAGGTATATGAGAGCTATTTTGGTGAAGAACACAAACCTGCTCGTGCTACGGTTGAGGTGGGGAGGTTGCCGAAGGGGGTGAAGGTTGAAATTGATTGTATTGCGGAGGGGTAGGGGGTGGGAGTGTTTAGGCGTTGTGTGAAATGAGTTGTACACCACAAGAAAAAGGGTGGTTAGATTTGACAAAATTGTTAAATTTATATTAACATCTCTATCCTATAACCAATCTATATCATGAGAAGTAGAACACCTATTTGTGATAGAGTAGATGAGGAACAAAAAATATGTGCCGAAGTGCTTAGAACAGGAACGTTTGGGAAGTCGTTATCTAAGCTAAAGCCATCGGAAATCAATTCGCTTCAAGAAAGCTTTCATATTGCAGTTACTTCATTTTTAGATGGATTAGATTGTGAAAGCAATGAATTTAGAAGCCGTAACGCTCGTGTCGGAACTGCTTTTAATGAATTGTTAGAA
>JAACEU010000034.1 GCA_011682355.1 Nitrospirota bacterium
GGAAAACCTACACCCTTACCTTGGGGTGTAAATTTTGAAAGTGCACAAATAAAATACACAATTCCCATTCATCCAACGCAAATCTACGCTTTCCTCTACACTCTGGCAATCGCAATCACCCTCATTCTAATCAGCAAGAAAAAAGCCGGTTTCATAGGTCTGATCGGAATTGCCTCTTTCAGTTTTGTCAATTTCCTCGAACACTTTCTAAGAGGAGATGACACACTGTTACTCTTTGGCATACGAGTCCCTCAAATCATAATGCTGTTACTCTCAATAACCTCTGGCATATTCTTATATATTCACTATAATAAGCCCACAAATACTAATAAAATTAAAAAATCATAATGGAATATATAAAATCATTCTTTAGCTACCTATTTACATCAAATCCGGGAACAGCATTCAGTTACTACGTTCCGATTCTTACCCTCGCTCTTGTATTAATACTAAGTTCACTTCTATTTTCTCAATATTATAAGAGAAAGAAAAAAACTAATTTTGCATTCAAGAGATTATTCAAAAAACTAAGCAACAGAATGCTCCTATTCGGGATTTTATTTTTAGTTTTAACGGCTATCCGATACGAAAATATTCCATACTTTTCGATGAGAATTCTTCTCTACATTACAGCATTAATATTTCTGTATTTCATATATAGATACATCAAAATCTACAAAGTGGATTATCCAAAAGAAAAAGAAAACGCACAAGCAAAACAACACGTAGTCAAAAAAGAAGAAAACAAATACCTTCCAAACAAGAAGAAAAAGTAGTAGATTTTTGGGTTTTTGACTTAGGAATTAGAAATGCTCGCAGAAACAATTCGCAGCCCGGCTTAAGACGGGCGAGGACGTTTCGAGAAGATTTCTAATTCCTAAGTCTATCAAAACCCAAAGACTAGTCCATTTTCATTATCTTGTATTCAACCGATCCTGCAGGAATTACAGCTTTTACTGTATCTCCTTTTTGTTGATCAAGCAACACACTCCCAATTGGCGATTCATTAGAAATCTTACCTTCGAAAGGATTTGCCTCTGTTGAACCAACTATCGTATAAACCTCAAGCTCATCCTTTTTCTTTGTAATATTTTTCAGATGAACCATAGTCCCCAATTGAACAGTTTTCCCAACTTTACTTTTCCCCGAAATAATCTTTGCATTCTTAACTTTTTCCTCCAATTCAAGAATTCTTCCCTCAACAAAAGCCTGTTCATTTTTTGCCTCTTCGTATTCAGCATTTTCCGATAAATCTCCATAAGAAATAGCTTCCTTGATACGAGCGGCAACCTCCTTTCTCTTTACATTTTTCAAGTCATCAAGCTCTTCATGTAGCTTTTCTAAACCTTCTTTTGTAATCAAAGTGGCCTTTTTCCCCTCTTTTGTATAAAACTCATCGTGAACCATTGTTTTTTTATCATCTTTTTTAGTTTTCTTCTTTGGCATAGCTGGTTTGGTTAAATCCCACCACCGGCGGAACGGGGTTAATGTGGACGAATTTTTGAACTTGTTGGATGTTCTTTTAACTTTTGTAATACTTTCGCTTCAATCTGACGAATACGTTCTCTTGTCACATGAAACTCTTGCCCCACTTCTTCCAAAGTGTGACCAACTCCATCCTTTAATCCAAAACGCATTTCAATAATCTTCCTCTCACGAGGCGAAAGATATTGAAGCATTTCGTGAATATTTTCTTTCAATAGTTGTCTATTGGTTGATTCTGCCGGACTCAAAGCTTCCTCATCTTCGATAAAATCTCCAAGTTTACTATCTTCTTCAGTCCCAACAGGCGCTTCCAACGAAACAATATCCTGTGAAATCTTCAAAATATGACGAACCTTCTTTATTTCCATATCCATCTCCGCCGCCAACTCTTCAATTAACGGCTCACGACCAAGCTCTTGTACAAGCCTTCTTTGCGCGTGAGTGAGCTTGTTGATTGTCTCCACCATGTGCACAGGAATACGAATAGTCCTGGCTTGATCCGCAATGGCACGTGTAATCGCCTGACGAATCCACCAAGTCGCATACGTAGAAAATTTAAATCCGCGATTAGGATCAAATTTTTCTACCGCACGGAAAAGCCCAATATTGCCTTCCTGAATCAAATCCAAAAATGAAAGCCCGCGACCAATATATTTCTTCGCGATACTCACAACCAATCTCAGATTTGCTTCAGCAAGCTTTGATTTCGCAGATTGATCTCCCTTTTCTATACGACGAGCAAGTTCCACTTCCTCCTTTGCGGTCAGTAGTGCAACTTTACCAATCTCACATAAATACAATCGAATAGAATCATTAGCAATTTCACGAAACTCGGCTTCCTTTTTATTTTTTTTCTTCTTCTTTTCGGCCGCAGTCTCAGTCTTTGTAGGCTTTTTCTCTTCTTTTTCTTTTTTGCCTTTCTTTTCTTTACCTTTCTTAGTTTTCTCTTTTTTCTTCTCTACTTTCACTTCTTCTTCCAAATCAAACATCACGGACTCTTTTGTATCCAAAACCTCTACTCCAAGATCCATAAACAAGCTGTAAACCTCATCAAGAAGTATAAGATCAGTCTCAATATGCGGCATAGCCTTAAGAAGTTCTTGCTGGGTAATAAATCCCTGCTGTTTCCCTTTCTTTACAAGATGACCCACCTCTTTTGGAAACTTCTCCATCTCCTCATCCGACAGATGAGTAATAAATTTGCTAGTTCTAGCCATATTTTAATTATCAGACAATAATTTTTGTTGCTCTTTCAAGAGCTCAATCAACTTTTCTTTTTCATCATTCTTTTCAGCCTCCACAATTTGTATCCTTAGATCATCTAATTGCTTATTTATCCTAGTTCTTTTCATCTTGTCAACAAGCTTTTCTACTTCATCTTCGACCGATTTCTCTGATAATGCACCGTACTTCTCTTCAACATAAAGCAACAAAATATCTAATTTCTCCCTGATACCAGCCAAAAATCCTTTATCTAAATTCCACTCTCTTAAGCCATTTCGCGCCTTATTATACTGATCATATAATGCCTTGTAAACATCTTTATCAATACCATTAAAATCATTTTTATTAACCTTTTCTAACAAAATTTTGAACAATTTGGGCTCGCCCAATACAATCCCACAAATGACTTGCTCAAGAGAAAACCCCTCGGCCTTTTCCCCGCTCCCGGCCTTTTCACGAGCTGGATGATCAGCCGGAAGCGAAAAGCTCTCCAACTCATCATACAAAAACTGCTCTTTCATCCCCAATTTAGTCGCCAACTCCCTCACATGAAAATCCTTACTTGAAGCTGTCATTTTCTTCAATAAAGGCAAAAGCTCCTTTATCACAGCATGCCGCCCCTCAAAAGTCTCAATATTATTAGTCTCCAACAATCTATCAACATAAAAACTAATAAAACTCACGGCCTTCTCCACAAATTTCATAAATTCCTTACCACCTTTATCCTTAACCAAATCAGCAGGATCCTTCCCCTCAAACCCACTCACGGTTTTCACAACAAAATCAACATTACTCAAAATAGAATAAGACCTCTTTGTGGCTTCAAAACCGGCTTTATCCAAATCAAAACAAGTCACGACATTACCGGTCAAACGTTTTATCAACGTCGCCTGATCACTGGTCAAAGCCGTCCCGCTAACTGCAGCAATATTCTTAATCCCCTCTTGATAAGGAAGAATCACATCGAAATATCCCTCGACCAATATAATCTTGTCATTTTCCTTCACACTGGCCTTGCTATGATACAACCCATACAAAAGTCTGCTTTTGTTGTAAACACGATTCTCAGGCGAATTCAGATACTTTGGCATTTGATCTTTATTGAGAGCACGTCCCCCAAATCCACACACTCTTCCAAGATAATCGAATATCGGAAACATCAGCCTTCCACGAAACTTATCAAAAATCTCATCAGACCCAACCCCTTTCGCCGAAACGAATCCGGATTTCATCAAAACACGCTTACTAATCCCCTTCTTCATCAGATATGGATACAACGCATCATACTGATTCGAAGAAAAGCCAACTTTAAACTCTTTTATAGTTTCGTCTTTCATTCCCCTCTTGTACAAATACTCCAAAACCTTCTTTCCATCATCAGTTTTATATAACTGCCTTTCAAAAAATTCACATGCCAAATTATGCGCCTTGAAATATTCATCCTTCTCACCTTTCCCTTCCTTCTTTGCAAATTTTGATACGTTGTCAATTTTTACACCAGCCTTGTCAGCCAAAATTTGTAATGCCTCGGTAAATTCAGCACCCTCGACTTCTTCAATAAAATTAAACATATCTCCGCCCTTATTACACCCAAAACAGTGACAGATCTGCTTTTCCGGACTAACCACAAAACTTGGAGTTTTCTCACTATGAAAAGGACAAAGACCCTTGTAATTTCGTCCCGCTTTTTTCAATTGAACATAAGCCCCCACAACCTCCACAATATCCAATCGAGCTTTAACATCCTCTACAACATCAGCCATAGTAATAAATTTATACTCTATTTCTTATTCGGAATCAATACAAGCACCGAAGCAAGCAAAAGCATCAGAGCAACAAGTCCGATAAGAACAAAAAACTTTTGCTGACTGGAAACAAAACTTACCGCCGCAAATCCGAAAAATGCAGTAACTATCAAATACAAAACAACAACTTTCCTCTCAGAAAAGCCCAAATCCAGTAAACGATGATGCAAATGCTTCAAATCCCCTTTCCAAAACTTCTTCCCACTAAATATTCTCCTCAAAACAACCCAAATCATATCCAAAATTGGAATCCCAAGCACCAAAAACGCCGTTGCCACCTTTCCACCGGAAAATATCGCCAAAGTTGCAATCAAAAAACCCAAAAATGTACTTCCACTATCCCCCATCAAAATCCTCGGCTTAGGAAAATCAAAAACAAAGAACGACAGCGAAACCATTGCCAAAATAAGCGAAATCGTCGCAACTCCAACCTGCGAAGAAGGATCCATATGCACTCCGGGATGCACGCTCAATATAAACAAAGTCATCCCTGCAATAAACCCAATCCCGCTGGTCAATCCACTCACTCCATCCACAAAATTCATAGTATTTGTCATCACCATCACCCACAAAATCGTAAACAATGCACTCGCAATCATCACACCATAAACAATGGGCTCACTCAGCACCAACGTACCAATAAAAGGAATATTTATAGAAAGAATGCCAACGCCAAATGCAACCAACACAACAGCCGCCAAAAACTGCACCCCCAAACGCAAAAATGGACTCAACCCCAACAAATCATCAAAGAAACCCAACAAAAATATCATCGTTCCACCAATCAATAAGCCAATCAAAGTCGAAGTCAACGGCACAAACAACAAAACAGATATCAAAAACGCCAAATATATAACTATTCCCCCATAATAAGGTATAGGCTTCCTCTCAATCCCATATTTATGAGGCCGATCCAAAAGTTTCAGCTTCGGGAAAAACCTCAACGCCAACAAAACAAGCGAAAGCCCCAAAATAAATGAGCTAACCGCAATCCACAAATATTGATCTATCACTTCCAATATATACATAGCGAAACGATTCTATCACAAACCTAACTCACCATATACTATTATGGATTGTTAGCGTCTCAACTACAGTGTCAAACACACTTTCTATAAAATCTCCATTATTCTGCATTGCAATACCAGTACCTACAGATCTTATATAAATAAAGTGATTGTAATCATCATTTTCAACAACAACATACATATCTTTTGCAGTTTCTCCACTTTCAGGCATTCCCCTTCTCTCAGAGATATATGCAGGATAATCAGCAACCTCTGTTGATTCCCAGCTCTCAATATCCATTTTTCCACACATCGGACCAAATGCTGAACCTTCTGGCATTTCTTGAGCCATACATTCCTCATATTCAGCATCCAGATAATCTTTTAATTCCATATCTTCAGAATTATAAATAACCCTGTAAACAAGAGAACCTTCTCCCTCCCAATCTGCAAGAACATCAGAATCTTTATGAAACAAAGTACCTTCTCCCTCTAGGCTGTATACAGCCCAATCCAAAGGATACTCAAATGTAATACCACTTCCCTCATCATCCCAATCACCATAAACATTAGAAGTTGGAACATCTGACACATCATCAGCCGGAGCTGGCTCTTCCTGAGCAACACACCCGGAAATTAGTATTGCTGTAATCACTAGTAATAGTAGTTTCTTCATATTTTTTTGGTTATTAATGGTAGGTATCGCATTTTAGAATCATATCAATTATTTGTCAAACACTTCGAGTACTTAATCCCTTCATCAATCTCCTCCAATATTCCAACCACTTTCTCTTTATAAAAAGCCACAACCACCCCTTCATGTTCAAGTTTTTTACCCAACAACACCCTTCCATCCTTCAATCCCTCAAAATCCTCATCAGAAAGCTCCAAAACAGAAAAACTTCTACCCATTTCCTCCATAGAAACCAACCTTTGATC
>JAACEU010000035.1 GCA_011682355.1 Nitrospirota bacterium
TCAACAAGTGGCCAAGCATTACCGGTAGTGTTTACAATCGTGATTTTTCCGCTGGCATTAGCCCCATTATCAGAGAATTTCTTGCCGGTAGAGAAATGGGTGATTGATTTTGTCACTATGGTATCAATAGGATAACTCGCAACCATATGAGGTGGACGAGTAGAAAGTTCAGCCTGATTATTCTGATAATCAGCCAGAGTGATGTTCACAGATTTTTCTAAAACACTTGCGGATGGGGTCAAATAAATAGTGACTCCGGGTAGAGCGATATATACAATCACAAGTAATATAAAAACAGAAAGCACAGTAAGCCCAATCAAGGCATGTCTATTCGGAGCGACAATTACAAATTTCGACGTTCTCTTCTTGGTTTTCGGCGGATTATGGATCATAGCAATATCCATAGGCTTCTTTGTCTTTTTGCGTCTCAAAATTTCACTGATAGATAATTTCCTTTCAGCAAGACGAGTTGGGGCCTGCTCCTCCACAGAATTCACAGTTGCTCGCAAAGGAGTGATCCGCAATTTTTCGTCATCCACGTCCGTAGAAAACAGAGCAGGCCCCTCCCCGGTAGCCTTGTTATAAACCTCTATTCCTATCTGACCGGCCAGATGAATTCCATTCTTGTCATTCGTAATGAAATAAATGATTTTTTCGGTATCATCCGCTTTTCGCTTAAGGATCTTCAAATTCACAATACTCTGAAAGAAAATCGCGCGCTTGGGCAATACGATATATACATGTTTTGCTCGAACCGAACTCAATTTGTCATAAATATCGGTTACTTCATCGTCGATTTCCGCATAAATAACTTTCTTTTTAGAAACAACCTCCGTTTTTTTGACGGCTGTTGTGTTTTTAGGCTCCTCCTTTTTGGATAAAGTTTTCTTTTTTGGTGGCATTACATTTGCATTAAGCGAACCACTTTTTTTAGAACCTTTGGCAGCAGTTGCTCCTCTGTCATAAAACCCAACGCCAGATTAGCCAGCGCCATAGGTATAATGTCGCTTTGATCTTTTAATAATTTAGTCCGGTCAACGATACTTGTGACCATCTTGGGATTGAGGAATGTAATTTGAGGTTTTTTGGTAAATGGAAGAGTTTTTGCCCATTCTCTGCTTTCAAGAGCTTCTTTAATCTCAGGAAGATGAGCTCCTGCTCCGGAAAGTAGTATTTTTGAAGGGAGAACGTCAATATTTTCAAATTCTTCTAATGTGAGAACGACACCACTAAGCCAAACATCACTATCTGTTTTTACCGATTCACGAACGATTTTATTAGATTGTCTTTCAAGATTGTCGTGGCTGTATGCCAGTTTGATTTCTTCCGCTTCTTTATAGGAAATGTTTAATGTTTGAGAAAGTCTTTTAGTAAAAATTCTTCCACCTAGTGTAAACATCTTAGTTCCTTCCACAGTTCCATCTCTCACCACAGCAATATCAGTAGTTCCTCCTCCAACATCAATAAAAATTGCTCCAAATTTGCCCGCATCCTCATGAGCCAAAACTCTCGTCAAAGCATAAGGCTCAGCCGCAATCGCAAGAAGCTCCTTATCAATCTCTGAAGCAATAGTTTGAAGCGCTCCATAGTGAACTAGGGGAGCGAACGCATTAAAAATACTAAGAGTCACCTCTTTTCCCTGAAAACCAATTGGGTTAGTAACTTTATATCCATCAATTCGCACATCCACAATCGCCGCATTTACCAATTTTACGTCTATCTCAGCATAGCCGGTTTCATCAGAAAGCTGACTTCTTACATGGTCAAAAGCTTTCCATTGAATTTTATGAACAATATTCTTCAATTCCGCGAGATCAATCTTGCTATTAGCATCTCTTCGGACATAACTCGTAGTGTCTGTAGCACCTTTCACAAGTTCACCGGAAATTCCCAAAATCATCTTCTTGGTAGAAATACCCGCTAGATTCTCAGCCTCCTTGATGGCGCTATGACAATTCCCAATCACAGAAGCAATATCCGTCACGACACCACTCTGCATATCTCCCAGCTTCTGTTTCTTCTTTCCAACCCCAAGCACATGCGCCTTATTTCCCGCAACTTCACATACCAAAGCTTTCACAGAATCCGTTCCAATATCAAGGGCCAGAAAATGATTATCATTAGACCTCTTTTTAATCCGACGAAATAGTCTCATAAATTGAAATTAAGCTTACAAAATATAGGGAAAAACACGCAGAAAATCAAGGTCTTCAACTGTTGTCGAAAAATAAACAACAGTAAATGATTGCACGAGAAAACCTTCTGCTGTATTTTAAGGATCCACTTAAATTTTGAAATGACACAACTAACAGAAGACACATTAAGGAAAATTCTTAAAGATGAGATCAAAGTCGCGACCAAAAACGATCTCGGAGCATTCGCGACCAAAAACGATCTCGGAGCATTCGCGACCAAAGACGATCTCGGAGCATTCGCAACCAAAGAAAACTTATTAGCACTCAAGGATTATGTTGATCAACGATTCAACGAATTAGAAGAGAAAATGTTTACAAAACAGGACTATATGGACCATATAGCATATCTAGATAGAATGATAACCGAATCAGACAAAGCAGCGATTGACAGAGAAGTTTATGCCGACAGATATTCAAGGTTGGACGACAAAGTTGCAGATCACGAAAAGAGACTAAAGTCTATAGGAGCTTAATAAATTTCTTCTCGGAAACAAGAGCCACAGTATATAATTTCAGGACTTCCAGGAGAATATACGGTTGAAATATCCTTAGAACATTTGTCACACTTGCTTTTCCAAAGCTTTCTCATAGGTCGCCTTGCAATTCTGGCTTTATGACGGCATTCATGACATTTTGTTGGGGCCAAAATATGTAGTTTCGCATAAATATCCTTCTCTTTATTGGTAACAATAAAGCTCTTATCGCAATCTATACATCCGCGAACATTTCCATCTGTGCTTTTTTGAATCTCTTCCAATTCTGCCCATTTATATCCATTAGAAATCACTTCCGCTTTCACTAGAGGATAATATTCATGTGCAACAGTTTCATTATACGCGAAAGGACTCATCTCAGCCGGGAAAAATTCACCCCACTCGGCAGCTTGCTGCCGCCCGCCTCCGGAGGGTCCCATATGTTCTTTTATTTTTGGAACCATTTTTTCATACTCTTCCTGCGAATACTGTTTATTTAAAATACAATGTTTAGATTTTTTCATCCCAATACATCCGAAGAGATGATGGCTCGCATCAATGGCAAACGAACAATTAACATTTGATGACTGATTTTTTGCAAATTCTTTTCATAGAAAATTAAAATGAATCCTAGAAACCCCTCCTAATTCTCCTCAAAGTTTCGATTAACCAATTCAACCAATATTTTTTAGTAACAGGCAGATCCTGGCAGTGCAATAAATCCTTTTTGTAACCTCCGAATCCGGTCTTGAAAACAGTAATCCCATAGAATGGATGCTTTTTCGAAGCACCTTCCGGAGCAATGCCCCAGAAGTTATAATGTTTCAGCCCTCGACGTTTCGCTTCCCGGATCACATTCCATTGCAAAAAATAAGTTGGCTGACATTTTATGCGCTTGGAAGATGATGCACTATGTCTGTACACCGCCGTGTCCCCATAAAAGAAAATAATAGCACTACTCACCATTTCACCCTCAAAATAAGCCTCAAAAATTTTCACTTCATCAGTATCTTTGAACGCATCGAATTCGCTTTGAATATATTTCTTTGAAAAAGGAGTGAAATGATGTCGCTTTGCAGTTTCATCCAGCAATTCAACCAATCGATCAATAGCCGCTTCGTCGGACGAAACGCGAATCTCCACACCTTCACGTTCACCTCTGCGAATCAGATTCCTGGTGGTTTGCCTCATGTTTTTCATCAAAGTTTCTTCGTCTTCATCGAGATCCAAAATCCAAGTCGTTTCCGCCAAAACATGCATCGGTGCAGATCGATATCCAAGATCTCGAAACAATTGCCGCGACTCCTCGGTATCCTCCAAAAACGGAGCTACTCGGATAAAATCCGCCTTCTCCTTACGCGCCAACTCAACCAAAAAATCATTAAATTGTCTTAGTAATTCGCGATCGGAAAAATCCAACTTCGGACCATATGGCAAATACAAGAATTTCCCACGCCGAGCAGTTGTAGTGACAACCAAACTTCCACCAATCATCTTTCCACCATCATAAATACCTACCATAAACGCATCCTCTCCCAACTCCTTAAAAAAATCACCATAACGCGCAGACTGCACAAAAATATTCGGAGTAGTAGTTTTCAAAAACTCCTCCCAATCCCCGGAATCCTCAACTAATTTAATTTCATATTTCATTCAAGAAAACTTATAATTTTTCGCGCCATCTCGAGCGATACTTCACGTCCGGTTGGTAAATTTATTATTTCTTTTGTTAATTTTTCCGCTCTAGGACAACTTCCAACAACATAACCAGTCTCGGACAAGTCCGTGTCCCTCGGCGCAACGACAGAATCATACCAATTCCCCAAAAAGACTCCACCATTTTTTGCACGACTCATGATTTTGCCTCTTTCGGCATACCTGACGGGGTATCGCAACAACTTCAGCCCTTCCCCTGACACCTTGTTCACACCGGTCGCAGACCCCGCCGTGGCGGTGGTTAGCTGACTTTGATAATAAGAACTGATTTCCTCTCTATGCTTATTGAACTCATCAAGCAAATCCAGCTGGTTATAAGCCAAATAAGCCAGCGCATTTGGGAATCTCGCAGGAAACCAAGGGACTTTTTTCCCCTTCTTTTCTTTTTGTTCAATAATCTTTGCAGTCAGTCCGGAATTTTTGGAAAAATAAAGCAGAGCTTTTCCGAAAGTACGATAAAAAGTTTTTCCAATCGAGAAAAATATTGGATGAAGCAAATGTTTCAGGATAATACTTAATGGCAAATGGGGGAGTGGATTCTCAATATCCTTATTCTTCAAATAAAGAGCGCCTCCCCGTACGGAAGAAACGGCTTTCTCCACCCCAAAACTATAAATAGCCGCATCTCCGCTCAATCCGAACCCTTTCCAAATTCCATGTGCACAATCCTCCACGACTTTCACGCCTCGCTCTTCGGCAATTTTCATGATTCCATCGATATCCGCAGGAATCCCAAAAGTATGTTGAACAATAATAGCTTTGGTTTTATCTGTAATCTTTTTCTTTAAATTTTCAACATCCATGTTGTAACCACCTTCCTCGATGTCTGCAAAAACGGTTTTTGCACCGGTAAACTTCACGGCATTCGTCACCACCACACAAGTAAAAGCCTGAACTATCACTTCATCACCTTCCCCAACGCCAAAAACATTCAAAGCTTCATGCAGAGCAGTTCGCCCGCTGTCGAAACAGTGAATCCTATCAACACTCGTATCAACGCCCAAAATTTTGGCCATTTTTTTCTCAACCAGCTCCGGATATGGACCCTTCCTCCAGCTCCAAGGTCGAAAAAACATTCCGAGTGCACGAAACGCATCTTTGTAATTACTGTTTGGGGAGAAAAAAGTGAACATATTATTTTTTAAAATGATCAAGCACGGCATTTTGTATTCTGTTTTCAAAAAGAATCAAATCTCCTTTTCGAATTTCTTTATCAAGGAGTTTAATCAATTCTTTATGATCCTCGACAATCTGAATATCTTTGATGTCCTCACTAAAAACTCTGAAAGCATCCTGAGAAGTTACAAAAACCTTATCACAAACCTTTTTGATTTCTTTTCCCACTTTCCTATGTAATTCGTCACTTTTCTTGCCCAATTCCAGCATTCCCATAGTCACCAAAATGATCCGCCCCGGCTTCAAATCCTTTGCCGTTTTTAAAGCCGCTATAAATCCATGAGGATTCGAATTGTAACTATCATCCAAAATCCTCACACCACCTTTGCCATCAAACAACTCCAAAGACTGCTCAACAACTCTACACAACTTCGCATATTGTGAGATCTCCTTCAAGCTAAGCCCCAGTTTATAAGCGCAATATATCGCACCAAGTAGATTCTGAACATAATGCTTGCCCAAAACACCAACTTCAAACTTTTCACTCTCTTTCCCAATATGAACAGTAAACTTCAGCAGACCGTCCTCTTGCTTAACGCCGGTAGCCTTCGCATCACGCTCACCATCCATTCCATATTTTGCAATCTCCTCGGCATTATTAAACTTCAACGCCTTATGGCAATTTTCATTATCCCAATTTACAATAGAGACTCCGTCTTTCGGCAAAGCGGCGAGAAGTTCGGCCTTTGCACGAATAGTGTTTTCGATACTGCCAAACAAAGAAAGGTGCTGTTCGTTTATTCCGGTCAAAATTCCAATTCCGGGATTAACAATCTTACAAATATCAT
>JAACEU010000036.1 GCA_011682355.1 Nitrospirota bacterium
TAGAACAGCTGCCAGCCATTCGGGGGTGGAAACCTATTGCAGAGCCGATGAATTTAAATGAGCTTGGTCAATGGCGACTGGATGCTATAGAGATTGGAGAAATAAGCGCGACAGTTGCAGCTGATGAAGCCGCTTCTCAACCGGGCAAAGAACTGTCTAAATACAGATTTTTAATGAATAAAGAACGCAAAGCTCTTATAAGTAAGATTTTGAACAATCTAGTTAACTCCATTGATACAAAAATCCATTCATGGAATCTTCCGTCGGAACCTCCTATTAAGGAAGAAGTTGAATTGTTGCAAGATGTCGCATCTCAGATTGAGACTCTCTTGGGTAGTAGTATAAAGCACCCTAATCGATGGTCTGATTTTTTGAGACACTTGCATTTTGCAGGACTGAATGACTTTAATGATATTTTAAACTTTGATTGGCCAACTATAAAAGAAGAATTACAGACGATAGTTTATGAAACAAATGACCCTATTCCGGTAGGATTTGATGACCTTTCAATTCTTACTGAGAAAAAATTGGAAGGTACTGTAAGTGGAAGGTTAAAATGGAATCGTCTCAAAGCAGAAAATTTTGAACGGCTTATGTTCAAGCTCATAAGTTCAGTAAAGGGTTATGAAAATCCTCAATGGCTTACATTAACAAATGCTCCTGACAAAGGTAGAGATTTATCGATTGAACGGGTGGTACTCGATGAGCTTGCTGGTACGATTAGGAGCCGTGTTATTATCCAGTGCAAGCACTGGTTGGACAAAAGTGTATCAATTTCAGAAATTGGTAAGTTGAAAGAGCAAATGAAACTATGGGAGCCTCCGAAGGTGAATGTTGTAGTGATTGCGACAAGTGGGCGTTTTACTACTGACACGGTGAAGAGTATAGAATTACACAATCAATCAGCCTCGGGGCTAATAATAGAAATGTGGCCAGAGAGTCATCTTGAAAGCTTGCTCGCAAAAAATCCTGCTATTATTGCTGAGTTTAATTTGCGATAAATAATTATATGGCACTTCATAAAGACTTTCCCAGAAACCCATACGAAATTCTCGATCCGAGTGTTCGATGGTTTCCTGCTGACGAGGATTTACGAGAACAGGGATATGAAAAGTTGCTACCCCCTTTCGTGCCAGAGCTAAGGAAGGAAGTAAAAAAGTGGAGAGATAGTAAATACGAAGGTGCAAGCGAAACAAGCAAAGCACTGCTAAATTGGTGGTTCAAAGAAGAACATACTATTTACGGAACGGATGGCGTGGCTACCCTCTTCCAATACTATTTTGCACAACGAGAGGCTGTGGAGACAATCGTCTGGTTGTACGATGTGGCAGGCATTGAGAGTAAGTATGACCTGATTAAGTACGACAAGATTGGGCGGGTCAGTATGGATATGTTTCGAGAAGAATGGCTGCGGTTTGTCATAAAGATGGCAACTGGTAGTGGTAAGACTAAAGTGATGAGTTTGCTGCTGGCATGGTCATACTTTCATAAGATGTACGAGAAAGATTCGGAGCTGGCTCGTAACTTCCTGCTGATAACTCCCAACATTATTGTATTAGAGAGAATTAAAACAGATTTTGTTGGGTTGAAGATATTTTATGAAGACCCCGTGCTGCCGGATAGCGGATATGAGGGGCAAAACTGGCAAGATGATTTTCAGCTCACCCTACATTTGCAAGATGACGTGAGAACAATTTCTGATACAGGGAATATATTTTTGACTAACATTCATCGTGTATTTGAAAGTGATGTGGATGAGCCGAGTTTTGATGATGAAGACACAACTGAATATTTTTTGGGCGATAAACCGGTTACCAAGACAAACGAGTCACGAGTTGACTTGGGAGAAATTGTGCGAGACATAGATGAGTTAGTGGTTATCAATGATGAGGCTCACCATATTCATCATGAAAAACTAGCTTGGTTCCGTTCGATTCAAGATATAAACAACAAATTACTACAAAAAGGAAAGAAGATTGCGCTTCAGATTGATGTGACAGCAACGCCGAAAGATGAAAAAGGATCAATCTTTGTACAGACAGTTTCTGATTACCCACTGGTTGAGGCGATTCATCAACGAGTGGTGAAAAATCCAGTGTTGCCCGATCAAGCTAGCCGAGCGAAATTATCTGAAAAGCAGAGTTCGTTGTTTACAGAAAAATATGAGGATTTCATTAAGCTTGGTGTTGAGGAATGGAGGAAAACGTCGAAGGAGCTTGAGCCGACTGGTAAGAAATCAATTTTGTTTATCATGACTGATGATACGAGAAATTCTGACGAGGTGGCTGAATACCTAGAAAAAACATATTCGGACTTAAAAGGTGCGGTGCTAACAATTCACACGAATAGGAGTGGCGAGATTTCTGAGAATGTTGCGGGGAAGAAAGAAGAAGAACTGCGCAAGTTGCGCGAGCAAGCAAATGATATAGATAGTTCAGAGAGTCCTTTCAAGGTGATAGTTTCTGTTTTGATGCTTAAGGAGGGTTGGGACGTACGGAATGTAACCACAATCGTGGGTCTTCGAGCGTTTTCCGCAAAGTCAAATATTTTGCCAGAGCAAACATTGGGACGAGGATTGCGACGAATGTTTTTTGGTCAGGACGACATTGAAGAATATGTAAGTGTGGTTGGGACGCCTGCCTTTATGGAATTTGTTGAGTCAATTAAAATTGAGGGTGTTGATCTTGAGAAGCGGAAGATGGGAGCTGGTGCCGGGCCTATTACGCCGACGGTGATTGAGGTTGATAAAGAGAACGCAAAGAAAGATATTCCTTCACTTGATATTGAACTACCGATTTTGACTCCTCGAATACAGCGGGAATACAAAAATATAGGCGAGTTAGAAATTAGTGAGTTCAAATACGCAAAAGTTCAAGTAAAGCAGTTTAGTGAGGAGCAGAAGAAAGAAATCATCTTTAAGGAAGTCGTTGATGGTAAGGAACATCACCGAACCGTTTTGGATAGCTCAATTGAACCAAACTATCAAAGCGCGATAGGCTTTTTCGTCCAAACGATTATGAAGGAACTTCGTTTGTTTGGTTGCTATGATATTTTATTTGGCGAAGTAAAAGAGTTTGTGAAGGATCATCTTTTCGAGGAATCAGTTGATTTAGATGACCTGAACATATTAAGAAATCTTTCGGAGTCAGAAGCCACTAAGACGATCGTCGAGACATTCAAGAAAGAAATTAACGATCTGACAGTGCAGGATGTGGGAGATACGGAAGTAAAAAACTATATCAAGGTTAGTGATAGCCGTCCGTTTGTTGTAAACGATGGTAAGTATCTTTTACCCAAGAAAAGCGTATTTAATAAGATAGTCGGTGATAGTGATTTCGAGTTAGAATTTGCTGATTTTCTGGAAGGGTGTGACGATGTTGTCTCATTTGCAAAGAACTACTATGAGGTTCACTTCAAAATTGATTACAAAAACGCTGATGGAGCCATTTCTTATTACTATCCAGACTTCTTTGTGAAGTTGGATAAGAAAACTATCTATATTGTTGAGACAAAAGGCAGGGAGGATTTAGATGATCCTCTTAAAATCGAGCGGTTGAAGCAGTGGTGTGAAGATGCGAATGATCGGCAGAAAAAGATGATTTATAAGATGCTATATGTACAGCAGGAAGCTTTTGAGAAATATCGCTCAAATAGTTTTTTGCAATTGATTGAGGCGTTTGCGAACGATGCTCCATAGTTCATATATTTTCTTGACTAAGCATAAGCAATATGCCTGACCAAACCATCACATGCCCAAGCTGTAAGGAACTAATTCCCTTGTCTGATGCCTTAACGCACCAGATAGAGGAAAAGCTGCGCAAGCAAGTAACGGCCGAGCAAAAGAAAAAAGAGACCGAGTTGGCTAAGCAGGAAGAAGTTATTACAGCAAAAGAAAAGGAACTGGAAAAGACCAAAACAGAGGTGGACGAATCAGTTCGTACTAAGGTTGCTAAGCAATTACAACAAGAGAAGGTTACCTTGTGGGAGAAGGCCCAGAAAGAAGCGAAGGAAAAGGTGAAGCAAGAGCAGTCGGCTGAAATGAAAATGATAACGGAATCTCTGACTGAAAAAGACAAGGAACTGCAAAGTATGCGCCAAGCTGAAATTGATTTACGCAAAGAAAAAACAAAACTAGAAAACGACAAGAAAGCGATGGAGCTAGAAAACGCTCGTAAGCTTGATACTGAACGTAAGAAGATTGCGGAGGATGCGACTAAGCAAGCTAATGAATCCTATCGGCTAAAAGAGGCTGAAAAAGATAAACAGCTTCAAGATGCGCGTAAAGCTAACGAGGAACTCCGCCGTAAATTGGAGCAAGGTTCGCAACAAACTCAAGGCGAGGTACTTGAGCTTGAGCTAGAAGATTTTCTCAAAAACAATTTCCCTTTTGACGATATAGAGCCAGTGCCAACGGGTGTTAATGGGGCTGATGTTTTGCAGCGAGTACATAGTGAGACGGGCAAGCTGTGTGGGACTATTATCTGGGAATCAAAGCGCACTAAGACGTGGAGTGAGCCGTGGATTGCCAAACTAAAAGGAGATCAACGCACCGTCAAAGCTGAGATTGCTGTATTGGTGAGCGAGGTTCTTCCAAAAGATGTTAATGGGTTTGAATATCGAGACGGTGTTTGGGTTTGCAGTTATCCGTTTATTGCTAATCTTACAATCGCTTTACGTATGCAAATTATTGAGATTGCCTCTGCTAAACAGTTGGTGGCAGGTAAGGAAGGCAAAATGGAAGTTTTGTACAAGTATGTTACAAGCACTGAGTTTGTGCATCGTGTTCAGGCAATCGTTGAAGGGTTTAGTGCTATGCAGGCAGACTTACAAAAAGAACGAGTGTCAGCGGAGCGACAGTGGTCAAAGCGGGAAAAACAAATCCAACAGGTCATCAGTAATACCTCTGGTATGTATGGTGATCTACAAGGCCTCATTGGTACTTCTATGCAGGCGATTACGGCGTTGGAGTCGGGAGAGGAGGAAGCTGAGTAAGTATGCCGATTTATACTATAAAAAATGATGTTGCCACAAAACTCAACACGGTTGAGTTCAAAAGTGAGAAAGAGCTACAAACACTTGTCGAGAAAAACCTGCACGAATTGTTCGGACTAAGGATTGTTGCGACCGAATACTGGACGGGTGGCTCGGAAGGAGGCTACATAGATACGATTGCCTTGGATGAAAACAACTCACCAGTAGTAATTGAGTACAAGTGGGGTGAGAATGTAAATGTTATCAATCAAGGCCTGTACTATATTGATCGCCTGCTTGAACATAGGGGAGATTTTGAGACAAAGGTTCGGACTGTGTTTGATGAGGGCATTAAGATTAACTGGTCTCAACCGAGACTCATATTGATCGCCAAGTCGTATAACCGCTTTGACCAACATGCAGTTAAACGTATTGGCGGTAACATTGAATTGGTTCGTTACACTAAGCTCGATCATAACTTGCTGAATTTGGAGAGTGTGTATGCAGGAGGCACATCGGCCAAGAAACCGTTCGTGAAAGCCACCGGCAAGAAAGCCGCAATAAATAACGATGATCCACTAACTGAGCGGTTAGAGTGGGTTGGTCAAACTAACCCTGATAAGCTCAAGCTCTATACATCATTACGAGAGTTAATTCTCGGTTTGGATGAAAATATTTCGGAGAAACGATTCAAGAATGGCAGTCAGTTTCGTTATGAGAATAAGTCGTTTGCGGCTATCTCTCCATGGAAGGCATACGCTCGTGTTTATGTGACTATATCGGGTAAGCTAGATGATCCACACAAGCTAGCCCGATCGAACAAAGATAAGGGTAAGATGTTTGCTTCAACTCACGATTTTCAAATCTCGCATCCAAAACAGTTAGCGGACGCACTAGATATCATTAAGCAAGCGTATCGAGAAGCTGTTTAATTATGATTTTCACACCCAAAACTCAACAAGCAATTCGATTCGCAATTGAAGCTCATGCCGAACAAACTCGCAAAGGCAATGATATTCCATATATAACTCACCCACTTACGATTGCCTTGATTCTTTCGCAAGCTGGTGCCAGCGAGGATGTAATCGTTGCTGGTATTCTTCATGATGTTGTCGAGGATAGCGATGTGGAGCTGGACGATGTCCTAAATGAGTTTGG
>JAACEU010000037.1 GCA_011682355.1 Nitrospirota bacterium
ACCAAAAACTAACCAACCTGGAACGATTTATTTCCACGGAAGCAAGAGTTACGATCCGGACAACGACGACGACAGGATGTCATTCAAATGGTCAATCGAGCCGGATTCCGACGGAGGGAAAGTATGGGAAGGTACCGCCCTTGACGACTCTGACCCAATTATTAAATTCAAAGAAAAAGGAGATTACGAAGTCACACTCCTTGTCGAATCTTACGGAGAAACCCATGAAACAAAAAAGACAATCGAAGTTGACAATATATTGGATGTACAATGGGATGAGGATCAGGAGACAGCCGCTCAACTCGACGAAAACGCCACAGCTCAAGTCAAATTCAGCCTTGTAAGTGAAGAAGCAACCGAATATGAAATAGACTTCGGAGATGGGGAAGTGACTTCCGGAGAATTCCCTTCAAACAAAAACAAAGCAAACATTACTCACACATACGCCAAATCGGGAACATTTACAGTTGTTGCAAAAGTTTACGACGAAGATTACAACGATAACTCAATCAAAAGAAGAATTTTCATCGGTGATGGAGAGAGTCCAATCGCAAAGGTCGGGCTAAGCATCAACGGCGTGAAATACGCAGACCTTTCCGAACCGATTGAAATCACACGACAAGATGTTCTGACTCTGGACGCTTCCGAATCTATAAACAAAGACGGAACTCCAAAAGATTTGGGATTTAGCTGGGATTATGGAAGCGGTAAAAGCGCAAGTAAATCATTCACTCATTCATATGACGACATAGGATTTTACACAATCCAACTGGAAGTATTTGACAAAGAGGATCCATCTCACAAAAGCTCAGATGTGGTCCAATTGAACATCGTGGCAAAACCACCGACATTCTCATCAATCCAGGCGGTCCCTGATTCCAGGAACCCGGAGCTCATTACTCCTGTAAACGTGAAACTCCTGTAAACGTGAAAATGTCTCTGTACAACGCAAAAGACGAAGACGGAGATATAGTCCAATACAAATGGTGGTATTTTGACCTAAACGATCCGGATGAACGACTCGGGATCCAAATTACAGAAAATCCATTCGCCCAAATAACCATTGGAACACTCGGAAAAGAAGGTGAAAAGGTGGAATACGGATTCGGTGCGGAAGTTACAGATTCAGACAATTTAAAAACATCAAGCGTCGATATTTTAGCAACTGATAGAATCCCAACAATAGAAGTGGTAAATGGAGCAAATGAACTCCCCGTAGCCAAATTTAACGTAAATACAACATCAATATTTGCCGGTGACGAAATAACATTTACAAGTGCTTCATCTGATCCGGACGGAACAATTACAAAATATATTTGGGATTTTGAAGGAAACGGTTTCGGCAATGACGAACCAACCGATAAATCAGTAATAAAATACGCTTACACAGCCAAAAACCTACAAGGATACAACGTCAGGCTAAAAGTAATAGACGACAAAGGTGGAGAATCAATCTCCGATCCTATTACAATCTATGTAGATTCTACCGCAAAAGCCCCAACAGCTTCATTCACATATCAAGTAGTCGAAGGAAGTAGCGGAAAGAAAATTCAATTCACAAACACTTCAGAGGTTGATGAAGAAGCGGGGGCAAGAATTATAAGTTATATCTGGGATTTCGACACAAATTCACTTCTGGTCACAGCTGATAGCAATGGAGATGGGATAATTGACAACGACGTTGACTCCCAACTCGAAGACCCGCAACGCCTCTACACAACTGACGGAATCTATGACGTAATTCTCACAATAACAGATAATCAAGGAAACGTTGACTCCCATACAGAAAAAATCATAATCCCAATGGTGGAGGCGGCACCGGAAGAGGTAGTGGTGGGAGAAATGCCGGAGCCTGACACGGGACTCACAGCGATACTTCTTGTGGACCCAATTCCGGCAAACGACGGAAATATCTATCTGTCTGACGACAGTGGCTCCGTAACGTTCGATTTCTCGCTTTCTGAAGGAGCAATCGCATACTACATTTTTGACAAAAATATCCATTTCGACACTGATGGAAATGGAATAAAAAACGACGATGAAGATTTCAAGACCAGCCTCCCGGGAACATGGAAGACAAATTTTGAGAAAGAATGGGGAAAAACAGTTGTAAAATTGACGGTAACTGATATATATGGAAACGAGAATTCCACAACTCAGGAAATTAAATTTCAATAAAACTTATTCCTATGGACGAACAAAAAGATCCTAAAAATATTCCGGAAGATTTAGAAATGGGCAGCTCATCGGAAAGCACACCGATCGAAGAAGCTCCGAAGATCAACAACTACATGAATGATATTAAAAAACCGGAAGAAACAAAGCCTTCACAAGAAACCCAACCGGAGGTGAATCCTCAAGCGGAGGCCCCCTCAGAGCCACAGCCCGAACCCACAAAACCAAAACCGGAACCAACAAAACCCGAAGGCAAAACCATAGGACAAGTAAAAATTGGTTCAGCACCGGCTCAACCGGTCATAAAACCGACATCGAAGAAAACGTCTGACCCGGTAGCACGAAGAAAAGCAATCCTCGGATGTTTGGGAGGATTTGGAGCAATCGCACTCATATTCCTTATATTATCCTTCATTTTCGTGGCCCAAACGGGCGATGGAGAAAGTCCAATTGCACAACTTCTCGGAGTAAATGAAGCTTCATTTGTAAACAGCCTAATTACCCTAATACACGTCGTATTCATCCTTGTGGCGTTAGTAACGTTCACATTCACAATGGTTGGCCTATTCAAGGCCAGCATGGCAAAAAAAGACGACAAAGTAGCGAAGAAACAAGGGCTAAAGAGCGCACTCGTCGCCGGAATCATCCTTATTTTTATCCTTATATTATGGGTATTCGCTTACGCATATCTGGACGGAAAGAGAATTAGCGTGGCGCCGGGACTTACAGACCCAATTATTACAGAACCGGAGGAAACCATTAATCTAAAAGCTCCGGTAGAAATAAAATTCGATGCATCCAGTCTTCCGGTAGACACTGGAAAATACAAAATTATTTTCTACGAATGGGATTTTGGAGATGATGAAACAGGGACGGGACAAATCATTTCACACAGATTTGAAAAGAAAGGGAAATTCGATGTGATATTGGAAGTAACACTCCAAGACAAGAAAACAGGAGAAGAATTACCTGCAGAATACGGTGTGACAGTTAGTGTGTCGGATCAAGCTTTGACCGCTACATTTACAGCAACTCCTCAATCGGGAGAAGCACCGTTGAAAGTAGAATTTGACGCCGGCGAATCGGTAGATCCGGATGGGACAATAGATACTTATGAATGGGATTTAGACGAAGATGGAAATTTCGATGACGCAGAAGGAGTCACAGCAGAGTACGAATTCGATAAAATAGGTAGATATACAGTAGCTCTTAGAGTTACATCAACCATAGGAGATTTCGAAATTAGCGAAAAAGAAATAGTGGTGGAAGCGGTAAAAGATCCGGAAGCCGTTATTACAGTAGTCGGAGAACCTGAAATATTCATTTCCGGCTTAAACTACGTATTCAAAGGAGGCGAATCAACAGCGCCAGTAGGAGAAATTGAGAGTTACGAATGGGATTTCAATGACGGAACACCTGTAGAAACTACAAAATCAGTTTCACATGTATTCCTAAATTCAGGAACATACGAAGTCACATTAAAAGTAACCGATGAAGAAGATAATGAAGGAGAGACCTCAATGATTATCACAATCGGAGCCCCACAAGGAACTCCAAAACCGATAGTTATTACAGATCCGGCAATGGTGGAAGGCTTAAACTGGGTAGAAGGAACAGTCCCTCTAAAGGTAACATTCGACGCAACGGGAACAACCGACAGCGACGACAATATAGTCGATTATGAGTGGGATTTTGATGGAGACGGAGAAATAGATGGATATGGGGCTACAGCCACTTATACCTTCTTAAACGACGGTACATACACAACAAAACTCACAGTTACCGATGCCCACGGAAACATTGGAACAGAGACTATTGTAATAAAAGTATTGGCAAAAGGAATAGAAGCGATAATAGATGCTGACAGAATAGAAGGAAATGTCCCACTAACAGTCGATTTCGATGCCAGCGGATCTTCATATGACGATGGCAAAATAACCAGTTATCAATGGGATTTCGGTGACGGAACCAGCCCAAAAATTGGTACGGCATCAATTACGCACAAATACACCTCAATAGGTATATATACCGCCAAAGTTACTGTCGTAGGTTCAGATAGCAGTGTGGAAACGGCAGAAATCATCATTACGGTGCGAGAAATACCGCTGGAAGCATGTTTCGTATCAGTGTTTGAAGAAGGACCGGCTCCGTTGGAAACATCATTTGACCCGGGATGCGCTACAGGCACAATCTCAAGCTATTTCTGGGACTTTGGAGACGGAAGCACTTCAACAGAGGTAAAACCTTCACATATCTACTCCGACATCGGAACATATACCGCTTCGTTAGAAATTTCCGATGCCGAAAACAACATCTCAAAAGCCGAAGTTGTAATTACGGTAACTAAGGGGTGAAAATCTTCACAAGCGGGCTTGACTCAGGGCTATTTTTATTGTACAATATGTATAATAAAAACTAAAACAAACAACTATGGAAAACATGGATGTAAACCCTGAAGCCGAAATGGCTTCAAATAAGCCTTCCAAAACGAAGGCGTTTTTTGCCGCTGTACTTGCGGTGGTACTCGTACTCGGTGGAGTATATTATTTTGTCTTTGGGCAAGATCAAGCAAACCCACCATCACTGGGTCCGGGAACCGGAACTTTCCAAGGTCTTATCAAGACAGGAGACTTCGACTTCCTGACATTCTCTCAACCAGAAATAGATGCATGGGTCGTAAATCCGGCTATTAATTCTGTCGACTTGAATGTAGATGGAAACAACTTGGGATTATTTACCATCTTCTCAACTGTGGAAACGACCGGAGCAGACCTGTTGGAGGCTCTCGATCACAACATGACGGGAGAATTCATGTTTGCCGTCTACGACAACGCAACAACTTACACATCAGAAGATCTTAGTGAATATAATGACCTGGCATGGATCACATCTGAGCAAGATTTCTACCAAGCGGTAGGAGGCCTACTTACAAAACTGGACCAAGCTCAGTTAGAAAATTACAAATTTGCACCATATAAATCCGTAGTAATTTATTCAAATAAAGATACAAAAATTTATGGAGACTGGCATTTGGCCGGAGAAGCAGTAACAGGATTCTATGACTTCTGTTCAGGAAACGCAGGTTGGACAAACGCTGTAAGTTCAGAAAACTTAACAACAGCATTCAAAGAGTGTGTACCGGACGAAGTGTTCCAAATAGTCACCCCGGGACAGAATGAAGGGATCAAATACGAAGAGGTATTAAGCTATATGGACGTTACAAGTCTTCCGGGAAACAACATGATCTGGGTTTATTACGAAGATCTTCCGGGAACAAACAAGGTAGCGGACGTAGTTGTGGAAGTTGAAGGATGTGATGAATACGAAAATTATGAAAATACGGATGAATTCATTGTGGCGGCTCAAACCGCAGTCGCAGATCTGGATTTTGCCGCGGCATATTGTTTACTGGATGAAGACACAAAAGCTATCCTTGACACTCTAATTGACTCAGCTAGAGGAGCCGTGGGCCAATTTGAAATTGGTAAGAGCGCAGATGTGTTGAGCAAAATGATTCCGGAATTCATGGACATTTCAAAGGATGCAAAAGGAATGGGACAAATCCTGCAGTTCTTTGAGTCGGGTCATGCAGACGTCCTATATGATGCATATGTACAAAATGAAAAAGAAACGGCTGAAAAAGTACTTGAGGGAGTTGACGGTCTTCTTCCGGAATTGGTTAAATTGGTATCACCGGAAGGCGACAATTTAGCTTTCTTGAAACAATTATCAGTTATAGCTGGAAAAGTAAGATCTGAAATTGCAAATATTCCAAAACTTCAACAATTCTCCAAAGACTTAACAGATAATCTGGAAATGGTTAGGCATGCCGACGCTATTGTGGAAGGGGTAGGCGCAAATATGGCCATAACATTCGTACCTGTCGCCCCTTACAACACTGTAGGCGGAGTACTACAAGACAAATTCAAAGTGGCTGTCGAATTCATCACAAACGTAGACGGAAGCATATCAGTAGTTCCGGTCGACCTTCACACATCCGAATTCCAATCTGTAGACGAAAACGGAACTGTTACGAAATATTTAGGAATTGAAGAATTATTTGAATATTATGCTAAATCAATCAAAAAATTTGTAGATGCAGAAGGTGCAAAATTCCAATTATTCCCAGACTTTTTGAATAACGCACTTCCGTTCATTGAAGATTACGCAGATAATAAAGAACTAGAAAACATCATTGGTGTACTTAAAAACTTCATCGAATATTCAACGGCAACCGGAGGAAATGTTACATTAGTAGAACTTACCGGAATAGCTGACGCAAACGGACTGCAATTCACATCAAACCAATACTCACAATGGCTGGGATTCTTCTACGGGGGAGAGCCATACGTTGCACCAGACGGTAAGATTATGTACTTGGCCGGAGCCGGATCTGAAGGGAACATCGATTACGCGTCTTATATTGTTGGTGCGGGTACAGGAGATAAAAATATAGGATTTATGGACTTGTTTGGAGATACGGCTTTAACAGTAAAAATATGGACTATTAATGTCCAGGCTGTGCAACAATTCACAGATGAGGAATTGGCAAGTTTCAACTTCTTTATCAGAGGTGACAATGATCAAGGTCTTCCGGAAACTGAGGTGGAAGCCGCAGCCGCAATGCCCGAAGCCACAGCCGCAATGCCCGAAGCCACAGCCGCAATGCCCGAAGCCACAGCCGCACTCGAAGAAGCCACAGCCGGAGAGTTAACAATTAACGAAGCCGCACTCGAAGAAGCCACAGCCGGAGAGTTAACAATTAACGAAGCCGCACTCGAAGAAGCCACAGCCGGAGAG
>JAACEU010000038.1 GCA_011682355.1 Nitrospirota bacterium
CGGAGACCGAATCAAGCTTTTCGCTCAACCCAGCCCCCGTGCGTGCGCATCGACGTCTCTCAGTCGATAAAACCATCGACACGCGGTTCTGCTTCCCCCTCCTTTTCCTCGACAACTTTCCCATCCTTTATCGTGACAGTTACGACAAACTTCTTTTCTTCGACGGCTCTAACCACCAGCCCCGCCCCAAGAAGAATGACAGACACCACAACCAACACAGCCGACATGGCGGCTAAGCTGTACATCTTGGCCTCAAGAGTAAAGCCACCCGCAAACATGCTCACACACATCGTTATTGCCGGTATCAGCAAACTAGTATTCATCTTCTTTCCTCCTCTCGCAACAGCGAGTTAGTTGTCAAACAGAACATCCCCACACGAAGTGTGCGGGAACTCTCAAATTTGAGGTTACCACGCCACGCCTTCGCGTGAAAATGACTACCTGCCATTCCACAATCTCAAAGTACAAAAATTTTAGTACGGAATGATCCCACGTTTTAGCCGTTCTGTCAACGCTCTTTGACAAAACCAAACAAAACAGATGATAATATTTCAACCATGATCCTAGGCATCATCACCCTCATCATCGTTCTCGCAGTAATCGTATTTTTATCAATCGGTTTTTACATAATGATTTTTGGTGGCGGCCCATTCATCCCAACCTCCATGCCAGCCGTCCACAAAGTTCTCAAACACGCAAAAATAAAAAAAGGAGACAAAGTTTATGACATAGGAGCCGGCGATGGAAGATTCGTTCACTTCGCAGCAAAAGATTACAAAGCCAACGCTGTCGGATTTGAACTGGATCCATTCGTTTTCTTTTTAGCAAAATTAAGACAATGGTTTTGGGGTTGGAAAGGAAAAATGATTAGAGGAAATTTCCTTAATCAAAAAATATCCGATGCAGATATAATCATCTGCTACATGATGCCAAAATCCCTAAAGAAATATCAAAAAAAATTCGACAAAGAACTCAAAAAAGGCACAAAAGTAATTTCCTATGCATTCAAAATCGGCAATTGGAAACCGACAAAAGTCATTCCGAAGAGGGGGAAGATAAGCAAAATTTTGATATACAAAATTTAGCCAACAAAAAATAATAAACAGCTCCTATCCCCCACGTCCATTTCATTTCTATCGACGCAAATTCCAACGAAGCAAATATTTTCACAAAGAAAATTATAATCTCCAAAATTAAATATCCAAAAAATCCAAATATTTTTCCAAAAAACACAGCAACAAATCCAAACATCATCGCAAAAGGTATAAATGGCAAAACAAACAAATTAGCAATTGGTGAAATAATGGAAAATCGCTCAAAATTCAAAATAATAATAGGAATAACAGTTATCTGAGCAGACAAAGTTAACTGCAAAGCTTCACGAATTCCCAAAATCTTTGGGACCTTCTTCAAATAATTACCCAAACTCTCAGAAAACAACACAATCCCAAAAGTAGCCAAAAAAGAAAGCTGAAACCCAACATCGTAAACCAAAATCTTCGGATTCCACATATTCATAAAAAATGCAGTCGCAAAAAGCCCAATAAATACAAAATATTGCCTTCCAAAATACAAAGCAACAAGCGAAATTCCACCCATAATCCCCGCCCTAACCACACTCGCACTCGCTCCCACCAAAATAACAAACAAAAATATAAAAAATATCGACAAAACCACCCTGATTTTCCTTGTAAAGAAGCTAAATATCCCACTAATAACCACAACCACCAACGCAACATTATATCCGCTCACCGCAATTATGTGAGTAAGTCCTGTCATATTGAAACTATCCATCAAATCCTCAGAAATCCCCTTGCGACTACCCAAAATAAGCCCAGCCATAAAGCCTCCATACGGTTCTGTAAAAACTTTGTTCAATCTTCCCTCAAAAATTCGCTTCAAAGTGAAAATAGAGCCATAAAGCACACCCCCCTTTCCATCAGAAATCTTCTCGACCGAAGCCCTATAAACCACACTATATATGGAATACCTACTCAAATACTTATCATATGCAAAATCCTCAATAGCTTCCGGCTCCTGCAACGTACCCGAAACCCTCAAACAATCGCCATAATCATAAACTGGATATTTACTCCCATTTACAAGTACCCTTCCACCTACCTCTACCCACTTTTCGTCTAGACGAAGCCGCTCGACCTCTACCACGTATTTCACTTTATCAACCCGTATATCACTCTCTTCCACTACACACCCCTCAAATTCATACCATCCTTCAAAATTCCGTACATGCCCTTCTCCGCCCTCAAATGAATAGACAAAACGACAAAAACCCAATCCCACAAACAAAATTCCAAACATCATCACCTTCAACCACTTCACCCCAAACATCAAAACAAACACCCTGACCACAAAAATCCACATCAAAAAGACGAAAAAGCCCTTCCACCACTCTTCTTCAAGATAATATTCCCCAAAAACAATCCCAAACAAGAAACAAATCGCAAAAAACAAGAACCAGTCACTTTTATTCATAAAAAAAACATACACAACAAACTTAAAAAAATTCTAAAATCATTCACTCCAAAGTCAAATTGATAAAAACCTCAAAAATCAGTAACATTAGAAAAATATCCTAAAATTCAAAGACAAATGAAAAAATTCCTGTCAACGATAACAATACTGGCACTCATACTCCCACTAACAATACAAACAGCCTCAGCCCAGTTTTCAGACCTATTCAAAAACAACAAAAACTACACAGCTATCGTATTTTTAGAGGAAAACAACATTATTTCAGGATATCCCGACAACACTTTTCGCCCATACAACGAAATAAACAGAGCAGAATTTCTAAAAATAATTCTGGAAGGATCAAACATACCATTAGACAAAAACAACATAACCCTCCCCTTCTCTGACACACAAAACACGGAATGGTATCTGCCATACGTCAAAAAAGCATACGACTCAGGATGGATTGTCGGATACGACGATGGAACATTCAAACCAGACCAAACCATCAAAAAAGCCGAAGCACTAAAGATTCTGGGAGAAGTCCAACAATGGAAAATGGAAAAAAATTCAACATCCACTCAATACCAAGACGTAGATCTAAACGAGTGGTACGCAAAATACGTAGTCTATGCAAATGAACACAACTATCTCGAAAAAGACGGCGAATTGTTTGACCCAATAGCTCTAATGAGCCGTGCAAATATTAGCGAGATTATTTATCGAACAATAATCGACAATGACACAACCGTCAACGAAGACACGGCCATCTCTGAAGAAATCTCTGAAGACAATGAAGACAATGAAGACAATACAGAACCAACAGAAACCTTCGACCCGGTAATATACAAAGAAATACCAATTGATTTCTACGATAACATCACTCTAAATCAACCACTCCCAAACACCTTTTACAAAAACGAAATCTACGTAATTGAAGGAGAAGTAAGCACCAATAACTACAAAGAAGTCTCCATATTCTTCAACAACGATATGTTCTCAAACACAGATTATCAATTATTTATCGGAGAAGTCGAGAATAGACACTTCGAAATTCCGGTTCACTTCAGAGAAACAGGAAATTACACAATAGGAGTTATCCCGGGAACAAATGGAAACACAAAAATCGAAGAAATTTCAGTTCTAAATTCACTTCCTTCTTCCACAAGCAACAATTCACCAACAGGATCAATCGAAAACTTAAGCATCAACTACAAAAACGACATGACCGTCATCGGATTCACAGCTCCATCAAACTCAATAAAAATATTCACATTTGAACAAGGAGCCAACTCGGTAAAATTTATATCCAGACAAGATCGAGACTCGTTCCCACTCCATTACCCAACATTTGAATATTTCACCGAAGGAGATGTCACTTATTTCGGCCAAATAGCAAACACCAACACAACCCCAAAACTGGAAATCACATCAAGCTATTCAAAAACACCGGAAAAATCCTTTAAAGCAACACAGCACACATACGCCCAAATCGAAGAAGGCAAAATAACCACAAGCATCCCCGACACACTCACAAAATTCAAAGACATTTCGATAAACGGAACAACAAAAACCGACATACAAGCAGAAGGACTCGTAATAAAACCCGACGGACTGGTAGACGTCGTATCACTGGAAACAACCGGCGACACTTCAACTTATTATGATTCGATAATAATTGAAAATGGAAATGATTTCAGCTTTGATTATGAAACTTCCGGAAGCGGTCGATACATTGTTGAAATTCTAGACAACAATGGAATACCTGTCGTAAATCATCCAATCTATCTTGGCGAAACCGTACCTCTAATACCTGACTATTTTGACCTAAACGAAAGATCTTTATTCTCAGGAATTTTAGATATCAACGCTCTCAGAGAAGAGCTCCTAAGTGCAATAAACAAAGAACGATCGGTTTATGGTTACCCGAAAGTTGAATTGGATCCGGAACTAAACTCCATCGCTCAAAACCACTCTGAAGATATGACAAAAAATAACTTCTTCGGACACATAAATTTAGAAAATCAAACCCCAGACGACCGAAGATTAGAAGCCAAAATCACAACACCGGTATCAGAAAACATCGCAAAAGATGTTTCAGTTATATTTGGGCATTTGGGATTAATGAGAAGCGGAAGCCACAGAGAAAACATACTCAACCCCGATTGGTATTTAGTAGGACTGGGAATCGCAGAAACGGGAGGATATCTCTACATCACAGAAGAATTTTCCGCCAAAGAAATCACCGCCAACGACTTGATTGATTATGAAAACGAACTCATTGACGCAATAAACGCACTCAGAGAAGCCAACGGCATCGCCCCATTTATCTACCAAGATAATAGCAAAACAGTTTGCGCCTACCTAAACGACGAAACAATTTCAGAAAATATTATCCTAACAATAGACGATCTTTCAACCGCTCTTGAACTGTACAACATCTCGGGAACATCGCAATATATAAGCAGAACATATAATGTTTGGGATGTAATCCTCTCTTCAATCTTAAATGACGAAGAAAGTTCGATTCTTGATGAAAGTTGGGTTAATATTGGCATCGATATTCAACTCGACGCAACAGGCATAATTCACGCGTCATTCATGTTGAACAAATAAAAAATTATGAACTTCAAAATAAAAAAAATCAGCGGTTGCGTACCCGCCAAAGGTGGGGAAAGCAACTCTAACAAGCCAAGCGCAAGCAAAAAGACTCTAAGTATAAAAATCCCCATCTTAATTTCACTGGTGATAGCAATTCTGTTAGTAGTTGGAATCGTAAAAGCCATAAGCCATATCGATTTCAATGTTTTTCTCAAAATTGCGGGAGACGAACTTCTGACTGACGAAAAAGGACATACAAATTTCCTTATCCTCGGAACCGGAGACGAAAATCACGAAGGAGCAGACCTCACAGATACAATAATTGTTGCCAGTCTTGATGATGAGAACAAACTGGTAAATATGCTTTCAATTCCACGTGATCTATATATTGAAGACGATGTGGTTGGAAGCTCAAAAATCAACGAAGCATTCCATTACGGAAAAATTTATTATGATAATGAACAAAAAGGACTCGAATATCTTACAGAAAAAGTAGAAGACATTACGAATATAGACATTCACTATCGGGTAAAAATAAATTTTCAAGGCTTCAAAGATCTTGTAGATGCTCTTGAAGGTATAGATGTATATGTGGAAGAAGCAATTTATGATCCATACTACCCAAAAGATGAAACAGTATTATTCGAAACTTTCAGCATTTCTGAAGGACAGCATCATCTTGACGGAGAAACGGCTCTAAAATATGTCCGAAGCCGAAAAACCACTTCAGACTTTGACAGAGCGGCAAGACAACAGCAAGTAATCTATGCAATTAAAGAAAAAGCACTGCAAACAGAAACAATCCTAAATCAAGAAAAGATAAAAAAACTACTAAACGCATTGAAATCAAATATCGACACCAACCTCAAAGTCAAAGAGATTCTCACAATAGGCGCAATGGCATCAGATTATTCATCCGAATCAATCACACAAAGATT
>JAACEU010000039.1 GCA_011682355.1 Nitrospirota bacterium
CACCTCCCCCTACAATACCCCCGATGCCAAAAGAAAAAACCGCCACCCTCGTACTCAAGGATGGCACTAAAATCGAAGGAAAATCCTTTGGTGCAGACGTTCCCTGCGCAGGAGAAGTAGTTTTCAACACAGGAATGATGGGATACCCGGAGTCTTTGACCGATCCCTCCTACCAAGGCCAAATCCTCGCTTTCACATACCCGCTAATCGGAAATTATGGAATCGGAGGTGAATGCAAAAATTCAGACAACATTTCAAAAAGATTCGAATCAAACAAAATTCAAGTAAAAGGAATAATTGTCTCGCAATACAGCGAAAACTACAGCCATTGGGACGCAAAAAAATCCCTCGGAGAATGGCTTAAAAAACACAACATTCCAGCCATCACAGGAATTGACACCCGCGCTCTAACCCAAAAAATCCGAGAACACGGCACAATCATAGGAAAAATTGTCACAAAAAAGGAAGATCCGGAATACTACGACCCCGACACAGAAAACCAAGTCGCAAAAGTTTCAATCAAAAAACCAAAACTCTATAACAGACGCAATAGCGTCTCTAACAAAAAAGGAAAAAAAATCATCTGCGTAGACTGTGGAATGAAAAACAACATTCTCAGATCACTTCTAGACAGAAACCTCACAGTAAATAGAGTCCCATGGGACTACGACTTCATCGAAGCGGGAGAAAAATTTGATGGAATTTTCATAACAAACGGTCCGGGCGACCCGTCATATCTCGAACCACTCGTCAACATCATCAAAAAAGCACTAAAACTCAAAAAGCCAATCTTCGGAATCTGCATGGGAGCACAAATCCTCGCCCTCGCGACCGGAGCAAAAACCTACAAACTCAAATTCGGACATCGCTCACAAAACCAACCATGTATCGATGTCGAAACAGAACACTGCTACATCACAAGCCAAAACCACGGCTTCGCAATCAGAGAAAAATCACTAAAACCAGGTTGGAAAGTTTGGCTCAAAAACGCAAACGACGGAACAGTCGAAGGCATCAAACACAAAACTCTCCCCTACATGGCATGCCAATTCCACCCGGAAGCAACTCCCGGCCCAACCGACACCAACCACTTCTTCGATATCTTCTCAGAAATGCTATAACGCATAAAAAAAACCCCGATAAATCGAGGTTAAAAGTTTTCCTGCCAGCTTTCGCTGAGAACTTTTGTTTTTGTTTTTGTTTACTCCTGCCAAGTTTTGGTGTTGTTTTCAGCCGCACCACCGGCCGTCTGTGACTCCCCGACGTAACCCGCCAGAGGTGGGTCAGAAGGGGCAGAACAGTGATTGGATCAGTCCAATCATCTCCGATCACATCCTCAAAGGCTACATGATCATCACTTAGCGAGGACAGCAGAGAGAATGACTTTATTTGTCAGGACGCTAAAGCGTCTGTTCATTCCCTCCAGCTCTCATCGCTAGAGAGTGTTTTTTGTTTTTGTTTTTTCAATGTGCTTATCTTGCGAGCGTTTCGAATTTCCTTTTTTTGAAATTCAAATCATCATACCTCTTTGGAATTAAAAGTCAAAATTCTAAAGTAGACACTCGCGACAAAACATTGTATAACAAGTCAACCGGCCGCCGCTGAAATCTTCACTTCATCCTCCTCCTATCATTTTTGCCACCACCATGTCATCAATCATATTTTTGATATCATATTTTTCCCGCTTCCTCCGCACACACCAGTATTTCGGATCTTTTCCCTCATTTTCTATAAGCCCCAGATGCACAAGCTGATGATGTTCTTTGCAAAGTGGATGAATTTTGTCGGGATTGTGCTCTTTTTTTAGTGCGAACCGGTCACTGTGATGTAGGACTACGGACTTATGCGTGCATCCGGGAACACAACAGGTTCCATTAGTCGTTTTGTGTGAATATTTCTGAATGGCAATTGGTACGTACTTTGATTTAGATCTTTTTGTTTCGGGTTTTTCCCTCTCAAGCTTTTCTTCTCGTAGTTGTAAATACTCTTCAATTAAATCGTTGTAATCCGAATTTGCAGCCAATTTCTCTAGTTTTTCGGCCAAATCCAGACACAATTGCATAGTTACAGATTTATATTCTGCGTTCGGGACGTCCCGAGATTCCTTCCTGGTTTCTTTCACAAAAGTTCTAAAAGTATGATGACTCATATTCTCCGCTTTTTCTGCCCAAAATCCTTGATCTTCAACTGTAGCGATTGTTGCCGCCGGTCTAATCGCATTCACACCTTTTTTCTCTGCTACTTTTATCAATTCCGGCTTATCTTCAACTTTCTTTAATACCCACAAAACATCAACCACCTTCCTTCTACTCATTCCCGCAACCTTTGCCGCATATTCGTAAATACAAGAAAACCCCAACTGCTCCCAAATCCGTAACTTTTCCACTTCTGGCAACAATAATTCACACTCGCGTATCCATTTCTTTGCTTTTTCTCCACAAAACGAAAATTTTTCATGGACATCAGCGGCTCTTCCAACTAACTTTTTCATATTGACTTTCGTTAAAAGGTAAGCGTATGCTCACCGTACTCCTACGCCACACCAATTTCAACTATTACCCCTTGCACAAGCGCAAAAACCTGTCATCGCCACCGCAGAAACAAGCCAAAACAAGACACTAAATACTCCACCGAAAATCTGCCATCGCCACCTACAACCCGTAGAACAAAAAGATTGTTAATTCCTTTTCCCTAATATAAAGTACGAGCATGTTTATATCACTAGACCTCGAAACAACGGGCTTCGACTCAAGCAAGGACAAAATCATTGAATTTGGTGCAGTAAAGTTTGATTTAAGCGGAGAAAAGGAAAGATTACAATTCCTCATTAATCCGGGAATCAAGCTTCCGGATATTATTACTCACATAACCAGTATTACAGATGAAGACCTCGCAGATGCGCCACAGTTTTCAGAAAAAGCCGAAGAAATAGCCGCCTTTATAGGAGATCTACCAATCGTTGGACACAATATCCAATTTGATACCGGATTTTTACGGGCAAACGGCATTGAGATCAAAAATCCGGAATATGACACATGCCAAATGGCCAGCATCCAACTCCCGGGACTCCCCTCTTACAGCCTTGAAATCCTTAGCAACTTGTTAGAACTCGAACACGAAGAAAAACACCGAGCCGTTGACGACTCAATAGCGGCAATGGAGCTTTTTATAAAACTCGCAGACCATTTCAGCCACCTTCCAACAGAATTAATCGAAAAAATTAAAAATTTATGCAAAAAAACTGACTGGGAACTAAAAGATTTTTTATTGACAATAGAGCCAAAAGAACCAAAATCATTCAAACAAGAAAGCGTAACCACCAAATTTGAACCATCTCCGTATCTGGAAAAAATACTGGAAATTCAAGAATCTTCATTAATTGAAATCAAACCGCCATACCAAGATTTAATAAAAGGACTCTCCGAAAAAATAGACAAAGATTCGTATATTTCAATTCCGGATCAAATTTTCAAACAAATTTCAGATTCTCTACCGAAAAACATCGCAAAAATCGACTCTCCTTCAAAATACCTATCACTAAAAAGGCTGGAAAAATTCGAAAAAAGAGACCACTTCGAAAAATATGAATTTACAACATTACTCAAACTCCTAATTTGGAAAGAGCAAACAGAAACCGGACACCTGAGCGAAATAACATTCTTCAACGAAGAAAGAACAATAATTCCATTCATAAACATCCAAGCAAATGAAGACACGGAATATTTTTTCAAAAAAGCCACAGAAAAAGACAAATCCTCACCGGCAGTTTGCTCACACCAATACACAATCGAAAAAAATCCAACAGCAAAAGAATTATTGATTATTAATTCGGAAAAATTCGTCCAATCAATAGCCTTCAATGGCTCGCATTACCTGAAATTAGACATTATCCTCTCCCAACTTAAAAATTTAGGAGAAAACGAAATAACAGAATCTCTATCATCGACATCAACAATCATGTTCGGACTCATCGGCCTGCTTTTCGAAAAATACAATGATCGAAGCCAATACACAGCAAGATGCGAAATAAAACCCGACACGCTAGAGTCTTCAACAGCCAGAGATTTACATTCATCAATCATAAAATTAATAGAATCATCAAAAAAACTGGGCGAAATCAAGAACGAAAAAAACGAAATTGATCTCAAAAACTGGAAATCCTCATTAAAAATCCTGCAAGACATCTTCTTGAAGCCGGATCTCGAACACAATTTTATTTGGATAGAAAAAGACTTTTCAGAAAACATCGTAATCAGATTATATCCATATTCAACAAAAGAATCTTTCCAAGAAATCACAAATAACGCAGAAAAATTCAAAATCATCAGCGCAAATCTCGACTTCAACGACGACGGAGCCTTCACAAAAGACCTCATTGGCCTAGACAAATCAGTCCCACTCATAAAAACCGATGAAAAAAGAGAAGATCTCGAAATCTTCATAACACAAGACTCTTCTGCCGAAAGAGATTCGGTAGAAAAATTCCTGGAATCATACCTCCCTGAACGAAAAGGCCGAACAGCCATAATTTTCAACTCAAAACAACAACTAAGCACCTTCACGCTCAAGCTAAGCAAACACTTGAACAACCTAAACATAAAAACAGTCTCACAAATGACCGGCTCACTCGGAAAACTAAGAGAACAATTCAAACAAGACCCCGACAACTCAATCCTCTTTATTACCCCAAACTTTTGGGAGAATTTTAAAGATCATGACCTAATCGATTCCGTAATAATCCACAAAATCCCATTCGATCCACCTTCACTTCCCTACATCACCGCAACGAGCAAAAATTATGGGAATCCATTCATAGACTTTCAGATACCTCGAGCCACATTTACACTCAAAAAAATAATCAATTACCTCCCAAACACGGCTAAACAAAAAGAAGTTGTATTATTGGACTCCCGGCTAGTCGAAAAAGATTATGGTGAAGTAATCACCGAAAATTTGAAGAATCTAGCTACAACAAAAATCGTCAATCTTTCAACGTTAGCTCCAGATGTCAAGAAGAACACATAGATTTAGAATTTTTGACTATTGACTTTTTTTGCTTTCGTGCCTAAAATTTCTCCGGCAAAAATCAATATCCTTAACTTTTACAAGTTAGGATTTTCCTTAACTTCTACGCATTATGACTACTCAAAACGATCCGATATCTCAAATAAAAAGCGCTGAACAAGAACTTAAAAAGAAAATTGAACAAGCAAAAAAGGATTTTGATGAAAAACTTATAAAACACGCCGAAGATCTAGATACAAAAACAGCCGCCTTCAAAGAAGACCTAAGAAGCAAGGGAATGGAAAAACTCGGAACCACAAAAAAAGAAGCCGGTGAACTTTTCAAATCAAAAATGGCCACAGCGCAAAGCGAAAAAAACAAAATCATCTCAGAAGCTAACTCGAAACTACCGGACTCAACAAAAGAAGTTGTCTCAATTTTCCTGAATCACATAAAAAGCTAACTTCCCATGGCTCTAGCCAATATCAAAAAAATCCAGTTACTTGCCTCTGCACAGCACAAAGAGAAAATTCTCGATATTCTCCAAAATACGGGAGCTATGGATGTGACCGAAATCAACGAAGAATCGAAACTAAAACCTGAAACATACAAAAACCTCAGCAAATTACAAAAAACTGAACTCACATACGCAAGCCTCGAATTTACGATTAACCTTCTTTCTAAATACGAAAAGAAAAAAGGGCTGTTTGCCGGTCCAATCGAAACAACCATGAAAGAAATCGTCGAAAAAGAAAAAGAATTCGATTACGAATCAATAACAAAGGGATGCACGAAAATTGAAGAAGACCTTACCAAAGCAAAAAACAACATCGCAACACACGAAAACAACGTCCAATTGTACAAAGCGTGGAAAAAACTCGACATAGATCTACAAGTAATAAAAGACACTGACCACACAAAAGTACTGACAGGAAGCGTA
>JAACEU010000001.1 GCA_011682355.1 Nitrospirota bacterium
TAAAATACCCTATCTACCTACTAATATCAGGTATAGCCCTTTATTTTTCAGCAGATTGGCTAATCCATTCAGTTGTGAAGCTTTCTGAAGTCTTCAACGTTGGAACCGAAATCATCGCAGTTTCAGCAATAGCTGTTGGTACATCCTTGCCCGAACTTGTAGTCTCAATAGTCGCTGTAAAAAAAGGAAAAGTAGACATCGCAATCGGAAACGTAACAGGCTCAAACATCTTCAACGCTTTGGGAGTAATGGGAATTCCGGCTTTATTTGGCACGCTAACAATCCCCTCTGGGATAATAGCCTTCACCATTCCCGCCCTTCTTCTAACAACTATCCTCTATTTGTTTGTGACAATGGACAAACAAGTCTCACAGTGGGAAGGAATTACGCTTCTGGTGCTATACATTGCATTCATGGGAAAAATCCTCGGATTAATCTAGAAAGCAGCGAGTTCTACAAAATTTTTCTATTGACTACCCATTTTCGCATCTGTATATTCTCTGAGCAATACGACATTGCAAGTTAATTTATGCCTTAAGCGGGTTTACCGAAAATCTTCTTGAGGTCCACCCGGCTAAGACGGGGGGTTAACCAATACAAATTATGTCAGGTATTCTCGGTAAAAAAGTAGGTATGACTCGTCTCATTCAAGACGACGGTCGCGTGATCCCGGTCACTGTCCTGATATGTGAACCTTCAGAGGTTACACAAGTCAAGACAGTTGATAAAGACGGATATCCGGCGATAGTCCTGGGTTTTTCTAAGTTGAAAAAGCCTACTAAAACTAAAAAATACAGATACGTAAAAGAATTCAGAATCAACGAAGACGAACAAGAAAATTACAAAAAGGGTGATCAAATCACAATCGACTCACTCCAGGAAGTGGAAACGGTAAAAATTTCATCTGTATCAAAAGGTAAAGGTTTCCAGGGAGTAATCAAGAGATACAACTTCTCAAGAGGACCGGAAACTCACGGATCACACCACCACAGAGAACCGGGTTCAATCGGAGCCTGCGCAAAACCTGGTCGTGTACACAAAGGAAAAAAAATGCCGGGTAGAATGGGTAGAGCAAAAGTAACAATTGGAAACGTAAAAATAGCACACTTAGATCCAAAAAATCATATAGTCGCTCTAAAAGGACCGGTTCCCGGCCCAAACGGAGGATTAGTAATAATCGGCCCGTTCGCAAAGCGAACACAGGGCTAACAAATAACCGTCCCGCCCTGGCGGGACACATTATCCCAATGAAAGTAGATCTCTACACACAAAAAGGAGAAAAAAGCGGACAAGTAGACCTGCCAAAGGAGATCTTTGAAATACCATTCAACAAAGACTTAGTCCACCAAGCTTTACTTAGACAACTCTCAAACAGAAGAGTAGCTATTGCTCACACAAAAACAAGAGCAGACGTAAGAGGTGGAGGACGAAAACCATTCAAGCAAAAAGGAACAGGTAACGCACGACAAGGTACGATCAGAGCACCTCACATGAGAGGTGGTGGAATCGTATTTGGACCAAACAAAAACAGAAACTTCGTCAAAGACATGCCAAAAAAGCAAAGGAGAAAAGCTTTATTTTGCGCTCTTTCTGAAAAAGCTCGCGATAATGAAATTATTGCACTGGAAGGCTACGTTGCAGAAAAAGCTCAAACTAAACCTTTTGCGGAAATGCTAAAAAAATTACCAATCGAAAGAAACGTATTAATAGTAATTTCTGAAAAAGACCAAATAGTACAAAAATCAAGCCACAACTTACCAAATGCAAAGACAATTTTAGCTAATTACTTAAATATTCATGACCTTCAAAAATACAGAAAGGTCGTAATATTTAAAAACGCAATCGACAAATTAAAAGAAACATTCCTTAGCACAAGCAAATAATGGACAACTATTCAACAATAATCAGGTCGATAACAACAGAAAAAAGTTCTGCACAACAAGCAAACGGACAATACATGTTCCAAATCAACAAAAAAGCCACAAAAGTTGATGTAAAACACGCAGTAAAAACAATTTATGGAGTAGATGTAGACAAAGTAAGAATTATAATCTCACCAAGCAAAAAAAGACTTGTTGCAAAAGGAAAGCTCCTGACAAAGAGACCGGTAATGAAAAAAGCATTGATAACAATAAAAGACAAAAAGACTATAGATCCAAATAAAATAAACAGTGCGAAGCAAACTAAAAAGTGAGCGGAGCACTCTCCTAACCAATAAACCGTCCCGCCAAGGCAGGACACATTATCCCAACACAATGGCACTAAAAAAATATAAACCAATAACGCCGAGTCGAAGACAAATGAGTACAGCTTCATTCGATGAAGTAACTAGAACAAAGCCTGAAAAATCATTAACAAGAATAAAAAAGAAGATAACAGGACGAAATAACAGAGGAAGAATCACGGTAAGACACAGAGGAGGAGGAGAAAAAAGGCTTTATAGAAAAATTGATTTCAAAAGAACTGACAAACTAAACATCGAAGCAAAAATAACAGCAGTAGAATACGATCCAAACAGAACTGCATACATCATGCTGGCTCAATACAAAGATGGAGAAAAGAGATACCACATAGCAACAGACAGAATAAAAGTTGGAGACAAAATAATCACAGCAGAAAAAGCAAAAATCAAGAAAGGAAACCGAATGAAGATCAAACACATCCCTGTCGGATACAGCGTTTACAACGTTGAATTGCACAAAGGACGAGGAGGACAAATGGGAAGATCCGCCGGAACCACAATCAAATTGGTTTCACTGGAAGGAAAACACGCACAAATCCAAATGCCATCTGGAGAAATCAGACTTGTGGGCAAAGACAACTATGCAACAATAGGAATTATAAGTAATATCGAACACAACAACATTAAAATAGGAAAAGCGGGAAGAATGAGACACATGGGTCGAAGACCACAAGTAAGAGGTAAGGCGATGAACGCAGTTGATCATCCACATGGGGGTGGTGAAGGAGGAGCTCCAATCGGACTCAAACATCCAAAAACCCCATGGGGATTACCGGCTCTAGGATATAAAACAAGAAAACGACACTATACAGATAGAATGATCGTTAAGGACAGAAGGCGAAAATAACCAAATAAATAATTAACCTAAAATGTCAAGAAGCTCAAAAAAAGGACCATATGTAGACCCAAAGTTAATGAAGAAAGTTCAAAGACTTGATGAAACCGGACAAAAAAAACCAATCAAAACTTGGTCTCGTAACTCAGACATCTCACCGGAATTCGTAGGACACACATTCGCAGTACACAACGGAAAACAATTTATTCCGGTATTCGTCACCGAAAACATGGTTGGACACAAGCTCGGAGAATTCTCTCCCACCAAACTGTTCAGAGGTCACGGAGGTAGACTCGCTAAATAACCGCCCAAAGCCTGCTCGCCGCAGGAAAGGGCAACATTATCCCCAGCCCGTCCGAAGGACACAGGGCTAACAAATAACCGCCCAAAGCCTGCTCGCCGCAGGAAAGGGCAACATTATCCCACATGAAAGCAATACTAAGAAAAGTTAGAATCTCACCAAAAAAAGCAAATTTAATTGCGGCACTTGTTCGCAACAAAAATGTTCAAGAAGCTATAGATATTTTGAAATTCACACCAAAAAAAGGAGCACTAATACTAAGAAAAGTAGTTGAATCGGCCGCGGCAAACGCAGAACACAATTTTAAACAAAATTTAGACTCACTTTATATAAAAGAAATTCTTGTGACCGAAGGCATTACTTACAAAAGAAGCATTCCAATCTCAAGAGGAAGAATGCACCCAATTTTGAAGAGAACATCACACATTACCGTGAAGGTCGAAGCGAAAAAAGATACCAAAACAGTTAAAAGTGAAAAACCGAAAAAACAACCTAAATAACCAAAACACATGGGACAAAAGGTAAATCCAAAAGTAATTAGGCTGGGAATAACCCGCGATTGGGATTCAAAATGGTATGCCAAAAAAGGTACATACAAAAAATTATTCCATCAAGATCTTAAAATCGAAAAATTAATTCGAGAAAAACTTGAAACTGAAGGATTATCAAAAATCGAAATAATGAGAACCCAAGGGAAAGTACTAATAAACATTCACACGTCAAAACCGGGACTAATTATCGGACGTGGAGGTGAAGTAATCGAAAAATTGAAAGACGAATTAGCAAAAGCATTCAAAATCACATTTGCAATCAACATAAAAGAAGTCAAGAAACCAATGCTTGACGCACGAATAGTTGCGGAAATCATCGCACGACAAGTAGAAAAGAGAATTTCGTATCGAAGAGCGGCAAAAGTTGCAATTGAAAAAAGTATGGAAGCGGGAGCAGGAGGAATAAAAGTGTATCTGGGAGGAAGACTTAACGGAGTAGAAATTTCACGAAGTGAATTCTTCACTAAGGGAAAAATCCCTTTACATACATTCCGAGCTGACATAGATTACGCATCAATCCCGGCACAAACCACTTACGGAAAAATTGGAATCAAGGTATGGATTTACAAAGGTGAAATATTCAAAAAAGATCTAGCGGAAAACTTAGCTCAACAAATAGAAGAAATTAAGAGCGCATAAGCAAAGCGTTGCGCCATCTACCAAATTAACCGCCCGAAGGGCAACATTATCCCAAAACAATGTTACAACCAAGAAAGCAAAAACACAGAAAGGAGTTTAGAAGAAGATCCCACACAAAGGGAATCTCAACCAAAGGAAACAAAATAAGCTTTGGAACATACGCTCTAAAAGCGCAATCGGCCGGCGAACTCACATCACGACAAATCGAAGCGGCAAGAAGAAGTATGACAAGATACATCAAACGTGGAGGAAAAATCTGGATCACAGTATTCCCTCACAAACCAATCACACGAAAATCATCAGAAGTCCCAATGGGCTCAGGAAAAGGAGCACCGGACCACTTTGTAGCAGTAGTAAAACCGGGAAGAATCATATTTGAAATGGAAGGTGTGGAAACGGATATAGCAAAAGAAGCTATGAGACTGGCAGCACACAAATTACCGATTAAATGTAAATTTATTAACTCTCTGGAAAAATAACATGTTAACGACAAAAGAATTACGAAAATTAGAACCGAAAAAACTACTTGAAGAGCTGGAAAAAGCCAAAAAAGAGTTATTCAAAATTAAATTCGAAGTAGAAAACGGACAATCAAAATCACATCATTTGATAGGAAAACACAGAAAATATATTGCAAGAATCAAAACCATACTTAATCAACAACAATCATGAGAACAATAAAAGGAGTAGTCAGCTCTAACAAACAAGACAAAACAATTGTTGTTACTGTACACACTTACAAACGTCATCCGAAATACAAGAAAAGATATAGAATTTCAAAAAAATTTTACGTCCACAACCCTAATAACAAAAAATTCGAACTTGGAGACAACGTAACCTTCTACGAATCAGCACCAATAAGCAAACTAAAGAGATTCACACTAGAAGCAAAAGAAGCATCTAAAACTGAAAAATAATGATACAACCGGAAACCAAATTAAAAGTAGCAGACAACACAGGCGCAAAAGCCGTTAAGTGTATCAAAGTCCTGGGAGGATCAAAAAAACGTTATGCCCGAATCGGAGATATCATCGTTGTATCCGTCAAAGAAGCTTCTCCAAAAGGAGTAGTAAAGAAAAAGGCAGTAGAAAGAGCAGTAGTAGTAAGACAGGTCAAAGAATATCAAAGAAAAGACGGTTCATCTATCAAATTCGACGAAAACGCGGTAGTAATTGTGGACACTGAAAAACAACCAAAAGGAACGCGTGTATTTGGACCGGTAGCAAGAGAACTACGTGAAAAAGGATTCCAGAAAATCATCTCATTAGCCCCTGAAGTACTATAACAGCCCGTCCGAAGGACAGGACCTTCACTACTAAATAAGGCGCGAAGCGCAACAATATATCATGAAGTTAAAATTAAAAGATCAAGTACAGGTAACCACCGGTAAAGACAAAGGAAAAAAGGGAGCAATCACTAAGATTCTCCAAAAGCAAAATAAAATAGTTGTTGAAAAAGTTAATATCAGAACTAAGCATATAAAGAAAACTACAGAAAAAGCGGGAAGCAGAATCCAATTTGAAGCACCAATCGACGCTTCAAACGTGATGATCCTCTGCCCAAACTGCAATAAACCATCAAGAGTAGGATACAAAAAACTGGAAACAGGAAAAAAGGAAAGAATTTGCAAAAAATGCAAAGAAACATTAGACACCACGCGGCAGCGAAGCGGACGCGCAACATAAACCTAACTGAGCGAAGCGAAAACCTTATCCCACTAACTAATCAATTTACACACAATGGCAAAATCAGAAGATCTACAAACCAGATTCAAAAACGACATTATTCTACAACTCAAAGAGAAATTGGGAAAAAAGAACACAATGTCTATCCCAAAAGTAACAAAAGTTAGAATAAATGTGGGCATAGGAAGCTATGTAAAATCACACAATAAAGATTATTCAAATATAGTTGAAAATATAACAGCAGTTGCAGGACAAAAACCCACACTTAACAAAGCAAAAAAAGCGATATCGAACTTCAAGCTCAGAAAAGGAGATGTAGTTGGAATATCTGTCACACTAAGAGGAAAAAGAATGTACGACTTTCTAAATAAATTAATCAATATAGTATTCCCACGTGTAAGAGACTTCAGAGGTCTCAGCAAAAAAGCATTCGATGGAGCGGGAAATTACAGCGTCGGATTCAAAGAACACACAGTATTCCCGGAAATCAGCCCGGACGACATAACCAAACTACACGGAATACAAGTAAATATAACTACAAGTGCAAAAACAGACGAAGAAGGAGTAGAATTATTAACCTTACTGGGATTCCCATTTATTAAAAAGTAACAACGAAAAAACAATGGCTAGAACAGCAATACTGGTAAAAAACAGGAGAAAGAAAGAAAAGGCTGCAAAACAACACGCAGAAAGCAAAAAAATCACGTTCCCAACTCGTGTCTACAACAGATGTGAATTATGCGGAAAAAATCACGGATACATGAGGAAATTTGGAATTTGCAGAATTTGCTTCAGAGAACTGGCAAGTGAAGGGAAAATAATGGGAGTAAAAAAATCATCTTGGTAGCGCAAAAGCAAAGCGTTGCGCTCGCGAACTAAGGCTCAAAGAGTCAGTTCCCGGGCACCCGTAGGGTCGGGACAGGTGAGCGTAGCATGAAGGCCCGAAAGGGTCATGCGCGCTGGCCCCCGTCAGGGGAGCGGCCAAAGCGAATACCATATCCAAAAATAACTACACACTATGAATACAGACCCAATCGCAGATCTACTAACTAGAATAAGAAACGCATCGCGTGCACATCACGCTACAACACACGTGCCACATTCAAAGCTAAAAGAAAACGTTTTGGAAGCAATGAAAGGAAAAGCATTCATCTCTGATTACAAAGTCGAAACAGACAAGAAAAATTTCAAATCAATACTTATTACGTTAAACGAAGACAAATCAGATCTCACTATAAAAAGAGTAAGTTCACCAGGACAAAGAATTTATATCAAAAATGAAGACTTAAAACCAATAAAAAGTGGACTTGGAATCACAATCATATCAACATCAAAAGGAGTAATGACAAACATAGAAGCAAAAAAACAAAATCTCGGGGGCGAATTATTATGTGAAATATATTAACAATGTCACGAATCGGAAAACAACCAGTAGAAGTCCCAACAGGAGTAACCGTTGAAATAAATGGAACACTTGTCACAATTAAAGGGTCAAAAGGAGAATTAAATAAAGATTTTCATCCGAACATGAAAATCGAGCTCAAAGAAAATCAAATTATAGTAACCAGACCGGACGATCAAAAAGAAAACAAAGCACTCCACGGACTAACACGCAGCCTTCTCGCAAACATGGTTGAAGGCGTAACAAAAGGATTCGAAAAACAATTGGAACTTGTGGGAGTTGGATATAGAGCTCAAGCAAGCGGAAACAAGATCACGTTAAATCTCGGGTTCTCACATCCGATCGAATACACAGCACCACAAGGAATCGAATTCATAATCGACAAAGAAAAGAAAAACATCATACAGGTAAAAGGAATTGATAAACAAGTAGTGGGAGAAGCGGCGGCAAAAGTACGATCATACAAAAAACCGGAACCATACAAAGGAAAAGGTATCAAATACATTGATGAATACATAGCTAGAAAGGCAGGAAAAACCGCAGCCAGCGCCAGCTAATAAGCACTAACAAAATAACTAATTAATATAATGGCAACAACAAAAGATACATTAAGAAAAAGAAGAAAAATACGAATTCGTAGCAAAATTAACGGTACAGCAAAAAGACCAAGATTAGTTGTATTCAGAAGCTTGATGCACACATACGCACAGCTGGTGGACGATGAAAATAACAAAACTTTAATAAGTGTCTCAGATATTAAAGAAAAAGGAAAAGGAACAAAAAGCGAAAAAGCAAAAAAAGTAGGGATTGAACTAGCCAAAAAAGCATCAGAAAAAGGCATCAAAGTAATAGTATTTGATAGAAACGGATACAAATTTCATGGTAGAACTAAAGCCATTGCAGAAGGTGCAATAGAAGGCGGACTTAAACTTTAACTAATTAATAAACATGGCAAGAAGTTTCAAAAAAAGAGGACCACACATGAGAGAACCAAAAGAGTTTGAAGAACAAGTAATCCAAATCGACAGAGTAACGAAAGTAGTTAAAGGTGGACGAAGGCTCCGATTCCGAGCAACTGTTGCAATCGGAAACAAAAAAGGAAAAGTAGGAATTGGTCTTGGAAAATCAAACGAAGTTACAGGAGCAATCCAAAAAGCAATTGCAAAAGCGAAAAAATACATGATTACAGTCCCACTAGACGGATCTACCATCCCACACGACATTAAAAACAAGTATAAATCATCAATAATTCTACTTCTCCCTGCGGCTCCGGGTACAGGTATCATCGCAGGAGGAACAATTCGTAAAGTACTGGAATTAGCAGGAGTAAAAGACATCCTAAGTAAATCTTATGGAACAACAAACAAAGTAAACAACACAAAGGGAATATTCGAAGCATTAAGTAAACTAAGAAAAACACCATTTATGGAAAAAAGAGCTAACGCCGCCGCAAACGCAACAGCAAAAGCAAAAGAGGAAGCACAAGCTAAAGCACAGGCGAAAGCAAAGACCAAATCGCCAAAAGAATCACCAAAATCCGAAAAACCGAAAGAAAAAAAAGAAGAGAAGAAAGAAGAAAAAAAACCTAACCAAAAAGAATAATGCCATTAACAGAATTAAGAAGCAGATCTAGAAAAACCAAAAAGAAAGTTGGTCGTGGAAACGGATCAGGATCTGGAACATACAGCGGAAGAGGAATGAAAGGACAATCATCACGTGCAGGAGGAAAAAGAAGACCGGGATTCGAAGGAGGACAAACTCCATATCTTCGAAAAATGCCAAAACTTAAAGGTTTCAAAAATCCAAATTACGTTGAATATCAAGTAATAAACGTTGGAGATTTAAACATTTTCGATTCAGGAGCAACAATTAAAAAAGAAGATCTACTGGCAAAAAATCTGGTTTCAAAAAAAACCAAACCTGTAAAACTTCTGGGAGGAAAAGGAGAATTGGAAAAAGCATTAACAATAGAAGTAGATAAAGCTTCTGCCTCAGCTATAAAAGCTGTAGAATCTAAAAAAGGAAAAGTAGTTCTTCCGGCACCAAAAAAAGAAGCACCAAAAAAAGCCGAAAAAGCCAAAAAATAATCCCATTCCTTCATGTTCACATACCTAAAACAAATATGGAATTCAAAAGACTTGAGATACAAGATCCTTTTTACAATAGCGATCATCGTTCTATATAGATTTATAGCACACATCACAGTACCGGGAGCAAACATCGATGCTCTAAAATCCGTATCTGACAGAAATCAATTACTGGAGATGTTTAGCTTGCTAACAGGTGGAAGCACCGAGAATTTCTCCATAGTACTGATGGGAATTTCCCCATACATCAACGCTTCCATCATAATACAATTATTAACTGTAATAAGTCCAAAACTTGAAGCACTCTCAAAAGAAGGAGAAAGCGGAAGAAAAAAAATCAATTCATACACTAGATGGCTCACACTCCCACTGGCATTCCTACAATCTTATGGAATGATCGTCTTGCTAAATTCACAAACTCGAACTGCTATTCCAATCATCAGCGACGTAACAGATCCGACAGTAGTATTACCAATAATGCTTACAGTTACAGCCGGAACCATCTTGCTCGTCTGGCTTGGTGAACAAATAACGGAAAAAGGAATCGGAAATGGAATCTCACTCATAATCTTTGCCAGCATCATTTCGAGCGTACCTCAAATGGTCGGACAAGGCTTATTCCTGGCACAAGAAGACGAAAGCAAACTTATCCCATTTATCGCAGTTGTACTAATCACGGTCATATTAATAACGATAGTGATATTGGTAAATGAAGCACAAAGAAGAGTTCCGATAACATATGCCGGCAGGGGGATACGTGCGCGAAGCGACCAGGCATTTTTGCCAATCAGAATCAACCAGGCGGGAATGATCCCAATCATCTTTGCCGTAGCCCTAACAAGTTTCCCGGGAATACTCGGACAATTCCTAGTAAACGCAAAATCTGTATGGCTACAAAGCATTGGAAGCTCAATGACCACGCTATTCCAACCAAATACGCTCCCATATCTCGGAGTCTACTTCCTTCTCGTAATCGCATTCACGTTCTTCTACGTATCAATCACATTCAATCCGGAGCAAATCGCCGAAAACATCCAAAAAAGAGGAGGATACATCCCGGGAATACGACCGGGCATACAAACAACAGAATACATCGGAAAAATTTCAAACAGATTAACATTCTTCGGAGCATTATTCTTAGCGTTTATCGCTATCTCTCCCGTAGCAATCAATTTCGTATTCCAAACTTCAGGAATCGGTTCTGTTCCATTATTAATCTCAGGAGCGGGAATCATCATCATAGTGGGAGTTGTGCTGGAACTCATACGACAAATAAACGCACAACTGGTAATGCACGACTACAAAAAGTTTTATTAGTCTAATCCAATCATCATGGATCTCATTTTCTTTGGCATGCAAGGGGCTGGAAAAGGTACTCTTGGCAAACAAGTAGCCGCTAAATACGGAATGAAAGTATTCGAAACCGGTGGAGAACTGCGAAGACTCGCGACGCAAGACTCAGAACTTGGGAAAAAAGTAAAATCTATCATCGAAGCGGGACATTTAGTCTCAAATGAAATCGTAATGGAAATTGTGGAAGACTTCATGAACAATCTTCCTGAAGGAACGAACGTAGTTTTTGACGGAATTCCACGAAAAGTTGTTCAAGCAGAATCTTTAAACGCACTCCTGGAAAAACACCAGAGAGAATACAAAGCAGTCTTAATCGAAATCCAAAAAGATACTGCTCTCAAACGACTAACAACAAGGAGAATCTGCAAAGTTTGCAAAAACGTCTATCCGGCTAACTACGAAGGAGAAAAATGTGAATGTGGAGGCGAACTGGTAACTCGAGCAGATGACAACGCAGAAGCTATCGAAACAAGAATCGACGCCTTCATCAAAGAAACCGTCCCGGCAATCGAAATGTACAGCGACAAAATGATAAAAATCGACGGTGAACCAACAATAGAAGAAGTTGAAAAACTGGCTTATGACGTTCTCGACCCAATTCTGAACAAATAGCCCTACACAAACAAATGAGCATTACTATCAAAAATGAAGAGCAAATCCAAGCCATGCGAGAAGGAGGTAAAATTCTCGCAGAAGTTTTGGAAAAAACCTGTGAAAAAGCGATCGCTGGCGTTTCCACTCTGGAACTCGACCACTTTGCGGAAAATTTTATTAGAGGAAAGAGAGGAATCCCGGGATTCAAGAACTACAAAGGCTTCCCAAACACGCTTTGCACCTGTTTAAACGAAAAAATCGTCCACGGAATCCCCCGAAAAGACGAAATTCTCAAAGAAGGAGATCTTTTCACGGTAGATTGCGGTGTGATCTACAAAGGAATGAACACAGATGCGGCCAGAACAATCGCAATTGGCAAAATTTCCGAGGAAAAACAAAAACTCCTCTCTGTCGCAAAAGAAACACTTGCTGTAGCCACAAACACAGCAAAACCAGGAGTTCACCTCAATGAAATTGGAAAAAATATACAAAAAATTGTAGAAAAAGCAGGTTATCACATCATCCACGACCTTACCGGCCATGGAATTGGCAAAAACCTACACGAAGATCCGGTTGTCCTAAATTATTGGGATGGAAACCCGGGTCCCCTACTCAAACAGGGAATGACCCTCGCTATAGAGCCAATATTTGCAATTGGAACTAGTCAAATGAGAACCTTAAGCGATAATTGGACACTCGTCACAGAAGATAATTCATGCTCAATTCAAATTGAAAACACCATTTTAATTACCCAAAATGGAAATGAAGTGTTGACAAAAAGCTGATTTATCAAAAATTCGCATTTTTTCTATTGCATAGCTTAATTTTCTAATGTAAAATCCTACCGCTTTGCATTTAAAAAGGGCATTTACATGGGAAAAGACGACATAATAGAGGTAATGGGTACAGTAATTGAACCATTACCAAATGCTACTTTTAGGGTAGAACTAGACGACGAGAGCTACAAAGGCATGACAATAAACGCCCACTTATCAGGAAAAATGAGGATGAACTATATCAAAATTCTGCCAGGTGACAAAGTGACCATCCAACTAAGCACATACGACTTATCAAAGGGCAGAATAACCTATAGACACAAATAACAGCCCGTTCCACCTTAGTGGAACACAGGGCCTACACAAAATCTAACGCGACCGAAGGGAGCAACAATATATCATGAAAGTACGCGCATCAGTCAAAAAAATATGTCAAAATTGCCAAGTAATCCGTAGAAAAGGGGTAGTCAGAGTTATATGCAAAAATAAGAGGCATAAGCAAAGACAAGGATAGTTGTTTCTTATGTGGTCAGTATTCTCCCCCCGAATACTGACTACTTAAAATATAATTATTAACTTATATGGCACGTATTGTAGGGGTTAACCTCCCGAAAGAAAAAAGAATAGAAGCGGCACTCACAGCAATCTTCGGAATTGGAAGAAGCCTTAGTGCCAAAATTTTAGAAGAAACAGGAATAGACAAAAACACAAAAGTCCAAGATCTTTCAGAAAAAGAAATTGGACTACTCCGTGAACATGTCGCTAAATTAATCACAGAAGGAGATCTAAAAAGAAAAGTTGCAATGGACGTTAAGCGACTGCAAGAAATCGGATCATACAGAGGATTTAGACACAAAAGAGGCCTACCGGCACGAGGACAAAGAACCAGATACAACGCCAGAACAAAGAAAGGAAAGAAAAAAACAATCGCAAACAAGAAAACTGTAACTAAATAACCATGGCGGAAAAAGAAGAAAAAAAAGAAGAGGCAACAAAAGTTGCCACAGAGAAAAAAGCTGAAAAGGCTGAAAAACCTGTCAAAGAAGAAAAATCAGAGCCAAAAGCTAAAAAATCACGCTCAAGATCCAAAAAAAGAAACGTTCCTGAAGGAGCCGCTCATATCCAAGCATCATACAACAACACAATCGTGACTTTAACAGAGCCAAACGGAAACGTAATAGCATGGAGCAGTGCCGGAGCAAGCGGATTCAAAGGAGCAAGAAAAGCAACACCATACGCAGCTCAAATATCTGCAGAAAACGCAGCACAAAAAGCATCAGCATATGGATTGGAAAGAGTTCATGTTTACGTAAAAGGAGTTGGAACAGGAAGAGAACAAGCAATCCGAGGTTTGGTCTCATCCGGAATAAATATTATCTCAATTAATGACGTTACACCTATTCCACACAACGGTTGTAGAAAGAAAAAACAACGAAGGATGTAAGAGCCGGAAGCGAAGCGGACGGCCCGCGAGCTAAGGCTCGAAGAGTCAGTTCCCCCCGCCAAGGCGGGGTAGGGTCGGGACAGGCGAGCTAAGCATGAGCGGAGCGAATACATTATCCCATCAACTAAATCACAATATGTCTCGATATAGAGGACCAGTAACAAAACAATCAAGAAGATTAGGACTAATGCTCTTTACCAACGGAGAGAGCAAAACCAAAGCTTTTAACAAAAAAAAATATAAACCGGGTGAACACGGACAAAAAAGATTCACAAAAATTTCTGAATACAGTAAACAATTACAAGAGAAACAAAAAGCTCGTTTTATGTATGGGATAAGCGAAAAACAATGCTCAAATTACTACAAAAAAGCGGCAAAAAGTGATGAAGTCACAGGTATAAAATTCATGAAACTACTGGAACAAAGATTGGACAATGTAATCTACAGGTCCGGAATTGCTTCAACAAGACCACAAGCAAGACAAATGGTAAGTCACGGACTAGTCGTACTCAAAGGCAAAAAAACTAAAACGCCATCAATTCAAGTAAAAGCCGGTGAAACATTTGAAGTTAGAGAAAAAAGTAAAAGTTCAAAAATATTTGATGAAGTAAAAAAGAGTAAACCAAGAGCACCAAAATGGTTAAATATCGACGTAAAAGCACTAAAAGGTGAAGTAGTTAAACTTCCTGATGATGACGACATTGAAAAAGGAATCGAAAGCCAACTCATCACAGAGTTCTACTCAAAATAATACATTTTTTTAAATAACCTCTTCCATATAACATAAACAAGCCAAAATGCATTTAATTCAAGAAGAAATAGGCATTCCTAAGGTCAAAACAGACAACGTAAGCAACAATCACGTTGTTTTCACCATTGAACCCCTACCCACAGGTTACGGTGTTACGTTAGGAAATGCACTACGAAGAGTTTTGCTCTCGTCTTTACCTGGCGCATGCATCACCGGAGTAAAAATCAACGGCATCAGTCACGAATACACCACAATTAAAGGCGTAAAGGAAAGCGTTCTGGATATAAATTTAAATCTGAAATTGCTTGATATTAAAAAGGAAACGAAAGACGTATCGGTAATCACTTTGGAAACATCCAAAGGAGGAAAAATCACCGGTAAAGACATCAAGTGTCCGGCAGAAGTGGAAATTTTGAACCCGAAGCAATACATTGCAACTCTCGAAAAAGGCAAAACCCTGAAAATAGAGATGAGAGTCGAAAAAGGAGTAGGATATATTCCTGCCACCATTAGACAAAAAGACGAAAAAGATGCCGAAATCATTCTAATTGATGCTCTTTACACACCTGTTAAGAAAGTTAGATATGACGTAGAAGACACTCGTGTGGGACAAATGACTAATCTAGACAAATTAACGCTGGAAATCGAAACAAACGGATCAATTTCACCGGAAGACGCAATGAAATTTGCCTCTAATCTGCTAAATTCTTATTTCAATATCTTCAACGAAGAAAATATGGTAGTAGAAGAAGAATACATGTCAGACATCAAATCTATTCTTGAAAAAGAAAAAGAAGAAGAAGCAAACAAACCGGTACAAGAATCATATACACCTATTGAAATCCTTGGATTCTCACCAAGAACACTTAATGCATTAATCAACGGAGGGATTGGATCAATCGAACAATTGTCTAAATGTACAGAAAGTAAATTGACAAACTTGAGAGGATTCGGTAAAAAAGCTCTAACGGAAGTTAGAAATGCACTTGAGAAAAAAGGACTAACCCTGTCTGAAGAATAGCCCGTTCGCCGAAGGCGAACACAGGGCCTACCAACTAAGCGCGCGAAGCGCACATTATCCCAACCAATGAGACACAAAGTTAAAAAAGTAAAACTAGGAATAGACAAAGAGCACACAACGGCAATTATGCGAAATCTCGCCATGTCTGTCATAATCTACGAAAAGGTAAAAACAACGACTGCAAAAGCTCGTGCTGTACAACCATTCGTAGAAAGATTAATCAGCATTGGTAAAAAATCGCAGATGCGAAATGGCGTGAAAGAGAAAAGACACGCAATTAGAGAAATAGAACGTTTACTACAACACGAGAACAGCTCAAGAAAAATCCTGGAAGTATTAGTAGATAAATACAAAGATAGAACATCCGGATTCACAAGAATCACAAAAATGGGATACAGAAACGGTGACAACGCACCGGTAGTACAAATTGAATTAGTCTAACCAACCAGTAACAACATGAGAACAACAATCGCAAAAAAAGAAGATGTTAACCAAAAATGGTACTTAGTCGACGCAAAAGACAAAATCTTAGGTCGAATAGCCACAACTATTGCAAATAAACTTAGAGGAAAAGACAAACCTACATTTTCTCCTCACATGGACTGCGGAGATCACGTAATTGTCATTAATGCAGACAAAATCAAACTTACGGGAACAAAAATGGACAGCAAAAAATACTACACACACTCAGGTTATCCCGGAGCAATCAAAGAAGAATCAGCAAAACGCTTGATAGAAAGAAAACCAACAAGACTGCTGGAACTGGCAGTATCGGGAATGCTACCAAAAAACAAACTCAGAAAAGTATTTATGAAAAAATTAAAACTATACGCAGGAGAAGAGCACCAACACAGCGCTCAATCACCTGAAGTATTAGAAGTATAATTAACTAACTATGCCAGCTACAAAGAAAAAAAAAGAAGAAACTACACCAAAGCCTAAATCAACATTCAAAGGTAAATATTTTTATGCAAACGGAAAAAGAAAGACTTCAGTTGCAAAAGTCAGACTATATAAAGGTGACGGGAAAATCATAATCAACAACAAATTAATCAATGAATTTGTTCCAATCAAAACTTTAATCGGACTTATCAAATTCCCTTTCAAAGTAGTGGGAGCTGAAAAACAATATGACGTTTCTGCCAAAGTGGAAGGAGGAGGTGTAACTTCTCAAGCAGAAGCCGTTCGACATGGAATTGCAAAAGGCCTTATAGAAGCCGATCCCCTATCAAAACCAAGCCTCAAAAAAGCCGGCCTCCTCACACGAGACTCAAGAACCAAAGAAAGAAAGAAATTCGGTCTAAAACGAGCTCGTAAAGGACCACAATTCAGCAAACGTTAGCAGAAATTTTTCATTAAAAAAATTTTCCTTCCTATCAAAACTATTCCAATCTTTCCTTTTTTGCTAAAATCCCCTTAGCATATCCTCATTTTTTCTATGCCCACAACACCTACCTACATCGAAAAAG
>JAACEU010000040.1 GCA_011682355.1 Nitrospirota bacterium
TGATGAAGCTATGAAGTTTGCCTATAGTAATGCAAGTAATCTTGGGGGAATTGGAGCGGCAATATTAACACATTGCTTTATGAATGTACCTGAGAAGTGCTTGTTAGATGTGAAAATAAATAAAACGCATGAAATGCGTGAATTTCTATTGGGCCTTTTAGGTTTTGATGTCTTTGAGCAAGATAATAAGACAATATTAACCACTGCATTCTCTAGCCTTTCTGGTATCTTGTTTGGTGAATTGACAAATAAATTTATGAAGGATGTATCAAAGTACTTTAAGGAACATAGGATTGTTTGATTACCTTCTAAAGGAACTGATATTATTTAAAAATGGGATAAGTGGTGGGAAAAGAGATAACCCCATCCCGCACTCCCTTCAATGCGGAACTCCAAAAAAAACTATTCTTCATCAATACAAAACCCTATTTGTCCACCTTCTGAAGGTTTAGATAATTTCTCAATTGCACTCCAAACTTTCCTAAATTCCCGATCTGTATTGTTTACACGTTTGAGAACATAACTTCTTACATCGGTTAATTGTTTCAGAACGTCTTCTTGAGACGAAATAGCTCTTCGTAACTGAACAAAAGCCTTAACCACTTCTATACTCATTTGAACTGCACGCTTACTACGAAGTACGGTAGCCAACATTACTGCGCCATGTTCTGTGAATGCATATGGCAAATATCTGCGGCCTCCCCATCTTGAGATCACAATTTGTGATCTCAAGATATTGTGCTTGTCTAAGGGCTTAATTCTATCTCTATCGATGTTTGATGTCATAATTTGTGACATCAAACCCTCTAACTCCACATCAGATAGTTGAAACATAAAGTCTTCTGGAAACCTTTCTTTATTCCTCTGAATGGCCTGGTTAAGAACCCTGGTCTCCACACCATAAATCTTCGCCAGATCCTCATCCAACATCACCCTATGTCCCCGAATTTCATAAATATTTATATTCATAGAAAACTTAATACCAAACAAACATTAAATTTTCTTAAAATATTTCCAAACTTCCCATTGAGAACCAATCAGTTAACCTCTATCCTCCTCGCATGTCGACTTTATTGAAAATCACAAATTTGACGAAATCCTATGGCATTCAGACTATTCTGGACGATGCTGAGTTGGTAGTGAATGATAATCAAAAGATTGGCGTTATCGGACGGAACGGTGCCGGTAAATCCACTTTGTTTAAAATTATTGTTAAAAGTGAGGATTACGATGAAGGAAATATTGATTTGCCTGCGAGCACCAGAATTGGCTATCTGACACAGCATAGCAATTTTACGGATGAAGAAAGCGTAATTGATTATTTGATGAGGTCTAGTGGAAAGGAGGATTGGGAATGTGGCAAGGTTGCAGGGAGTTTTCAGATCAAAAATGAGATGTTGGACGCAAAGGTTGTTTCGTTGGCAGGTGGATATCAAATGAGGGTAAAACTTATTGCAACACTGTTAAAAGAACCAAATCTGTTACTTCTGGATGAGCCTACCAATTACTTGGACCTTTCTACTCAAATATTATTGGAACATTTTTTGGTGAACTTTAGGGGAAGTGTTTTATTGATTTCTCATGATCGCGAATTTATTAAAAGGACTTGTAATGAGACTTTGGAAATTGAACATGGAAAGATGTTTTTGTTTCCTCGCGCCATCGATGAGTATTTAGTTTATAAGGAAGAACAAATAGAGCAAGTTGGAAGACAAAACCTAAGGACTGAACAAAAGAAGAAACACTTACGGAAATTTGTTGATCGATTTGGATCCAAGGCCAGTAAAGCATCACAGGCACAATCAAAATTGAAACAAATTGCAAAATTGAAAATTATTGATGTAGCACATCCATTAAACACAACAACAATTACAATTCCACGAGTAGAAGACAAAGATGGGATCGCTTTAAAACTGGACGATTTGGAGATTGGTTACAGCGATAAATCGGTAGCCGCAGGTGTGGATTTGGATATCGAACGAGGGCAAAAAATTGCAGTACTTGGTGACAATGGGCAGGGTAAAACGACCTTGTTGAAAACTCTTGCCGGAGAATTAGAAAAACTTTCAGGCAATTTAAAGTGGGGACACAACATCCAGATAGCTTATTATGCTCAGCATATTCCCGCATCTTTGAACGTTGATGAAACAGTAAAGGCTTATTTAATGAGGGTTTCACCAGCTGGAGTCACGGAACAGGATGTCTTTAAAATGGCCGGAAATTTTCTATTTAAAGATGAAGCATTGAAAAAGAGGATTCCAGTGTTAAGTGGTGGTGAAAAAGCTAGGCTTTGTTTAGCGAAAATACTGCTGCAGAAAAATAATGTGATCTTGCTCGATGAGCCGAGCAACCATTTGGATTTCGAAACTGTTGAAGCATTGGCTATTGCGCTCCGCGACTCAAACGTAACTGTTATATTTGTAAGTCACAATCGTACTTTTGTAGAAATTGTTGCCAATGGAATTATCGAAGTGAAAGACCAAAAAGTTACTCGTTATCATCATAATTATGAAGAATATGTGTACCATTTGCAGAAAGAAATTGAAGAAGATCTGGGTATATCTGAAGGACCAAAGTTGGATATGGCAAAAGAAGAGAGGAGAGAACTGAGAAAGAAGATAAAGAAAGCAAAAAACCGCTTAAAAATCTTGGAGAAAAACATAGCTAAATTGGAGGAGGAAAAGAAGAGCTTATTAGAATGGTTTGAAGAAAATTCTGGAGAATACTCAAAAGAAAAGACCAGCCGTTTAGCGGAAATCGAGAAAACAATTGCCGACCACGAAAAAGAGTGGATGGAACTGGAAGAGGAGTTAGATGTTTTGAATTAGAGGACCAATTCCGTCGGTATCAACAAGTTCATCAGGAACGCCGTCATTATCCAGATCGACCGGATCATTGGCTCCATCCTCATCTTGATTCTGGTCCAATGAAGTCTCGATATCGATTTCAACAGTTTCTTCACCCTCTTCAATAGCGGTCATAGTATCCCCAATAGCATCACCAACTTGTTCTTGTTCATCCTTGGTCACAGTTATTGCTTCGGAAATAATACCCTCAGTAGCTTCAGTTCCCACTACATCAGACATATCTTCAAACACGTCCAACGACATGGATTGGAAACTCTCAATCTCCTCCAGGGTATCTTGCAATTCTTCTAAATTAGAATTTTCTTCAGCATCTTCAATAGCCAATTCCGTCGCTTCAACTATTTCCTGAATAAGCTGAGCAATAAGTTCTTCATCAACTTCGCCTCCTTCTGCCGCAATTTGCTGTAATTCAAACAAAGAAAGTTTCGCCTCCTCCAGTGGGGTTAAACAGGACTCTCTGTCTCCTCCCACACAACTTCGGAGCAAAAGAAGTATTATTATTCCCACAAGAACAGCTATAACCAATCTATATTTATTTCGATTTTCCATGATGTGTATGCGTTAAAAGCTATATCACTTAAAACTCAAAAAATCGTTATCCGTTACGGGGAAAACCCCAAAACAACCTCTGGCCCTTTGGGCATCAACTCGACTCTTCCAAAATTTACCCAAAAATAGTAAAATCAAATCGCTTAAACTTGCGCAACTATGAAAAAAATCATTCTATTTTTACTCATCCTTCTCCAAACATCTCAATTTGCTTATGCCGCAGACAGTTTGACCTCTGCTCCAGACCCGAGCGAGCTGGGTGAGCCTTCGGAGATCGAAATAATCACAAGGCCTGACGGAACTATTGAATACAGAAAAACGTACAAAATTTACGAACTCATTGAAATACCAACCGAACTCTTCGAGAGAGACAAATTTGGCTACGAAAATCCAATTCTCGATCCGTCACACATCAAAAGCCCTTCAGAGGTTTCACGCGACCCCGCCGTTATCGGTTCAAATATCCTGTTGGCGATCCTGATTTTCTTAGTCGTCGGAATAGCATGTTTCCTCTTCAACAACGTAATCGAAGAAAACGGCGACGAAATAAATAAGTTTACAAGAAAAATCCCTCTTCTCAACCTCTTTGAAAAGTCAAAATTAAGGAAAAATTCTTTCACAAGAAAAGTAGTTTTGTTAATTCTGCTCATAATATTCGGACTAATCACGGCTCACATAACCCCCGACTTCAACCTGTTCGAACAAAAAAATCTGGGAATTTTAATAATAACAGTGGCTACTGTTGTCATAGCTTCATATACAAAAGACTTGATGAGATTCTTCCTGGCACGAAAGTGGAATTGGCCGGCATTTTTCAAACCAAACATTCTCGGTCTCTTCTTGGCGGTATTTTGCGTGATCCTTAGCCGAAACCTTGCGATCTCACCGGGATACTTGTTTGGGATTCCGATGGGTCTTTTCATATTCTCAGAAAAATTTGAAAGAAATGAAGGCAAATTCGAATATTACAGCCTGACCTGGATGTTCCTGATGGCTGTCGCTGTATGGTTTATCACACCATACACAAAGGATTACGAAGTGGTCCACGATCTTTCCAATCTTCTCTACATAATTCTCTTAGAAGGGGTATTCTTTGAACTTTTTCCAATCACATTTCTTCCGGGAAAGGCTATTTACAAATGGAGCAAATTCGCATGGGCAAGCTTGTTCACAGCAGTTTCATTTCTCCTTCTGCACTCACTTTTCAATCCAAGCAGTACGTTCTCCGCAATTAACGAAAGCCCGCCAACGACAAACACCCTGATAATTCTCGGAGCGTTTGTGGGGATGAGCTTCTTCGTTTGGGGAGTAGCAAAACTGAGATTGAACTCGAAAAGGGCATAAAATGAAAGAAAAAATAGATAATTAGCGTATAATACAACGGAACTTACAAACGAGACCATAAGCAATATCAGCAAAAAATCAGATGCACAGTTAGTTGCATCGGCACTCAAAAATGCCGATGATTTTATGTTCATAATTGAACGCTACGAAAGACAGCTATTTGCCTACATCAAAAGGTTGATGAAAATATCAGATGGAGACGCGGAAGACATTCTACAAGAAGTATTCATAAAAACTTATGAAAATTTAAACGATTTTGACCGAGATCTGAAATTTTCCAGTTGGATTTACAGAATCACTTACAATCACACGATTAGCTATTACAGAAAAAATAAAGCAAAATTGCAGATGCTCTCACTAGAGGATAATGAAATTATATTTGAGAAATTAAGATCTGAATTCAACCTCACAGAAAGCATCGACAAGAAAATATTAAAGGAAAAAATACAAGAACTCCTAGACCAATTGGATAAAAAATACAAAGACGTTCTAATTCTGAAGTATCTGGAAGAAAAAAATTACACAGAAATTTCAAATATCCTCCGCAAGCCTATGGGGACGATTGCGACCCTACTGAACCGTGCAAAGGACAAATTTCGTGAGATTCTAGCTAATAACCACTTTAAATATGAGTAAAAAAGATTTATCAAAATCAGTACTCGATAAAATAAAGAAAGATCACATCAAACCAAAACCAAAGTGGGGATTCTTGCTCAAAGATTACGTATTTTGGGGATTATTCGGGCTTTGTATCGCAATAGGAGGTTTGGTCGCATCGATGATGATCTTCAAATTGACCATTCGTGATTGGGATTTGCACAGACAGTTTGGAGAAAATTTCTTCACATTCCACATGAGAGCGATGCCGTTCTTTTGGCTGATTCTGCTCACAGGATTTATCTTCGTAGCCGACTACAATTTCAAACACACAAAGAAAGGATACAGATATAGTTTGCCATTGGTGGTAATTGGAACGATTTTAGCGAGCATAATACTGGGATTTGCTCTATTTGGTGCGGGAGTGGCGAAGAGGATGGATGAAAAGGCACTTGAAAATTTGCCGTTCTACAAGGAAATGACATTGGATAAGAAGGTCGAAATGTGGTCACAAGTAGAAAAGGGA
>JAACEU010000041.1 GCA_011682355.1 Nitrospirota bacterium
TTTCAGAGAGTATTGAGTTGCAATCTCTTACTTCAAATGTTCTTGAATCGTCTTTGAAGGAACATTTTCCCGAAGCGAATGTGAGTTCTATCCATATTATAGATTTTGACGAAAATTTTGTGAATTTTTCCGGAACAATTAAGGTAGAGTCGGGGGTAGAATTTTCGGCTGAGGATCAGGAAAAAGTTTATTCTGATTTGAGTGAGCAGTTGGGACTTGAGGTGAATATGGAGCTTGAAATTGTGCCGATAGTTTTGATTCCTTCAGAAATTGACGTAATTGAATAATTTATGGGAAAGCTTGGTAAAAAAGATCGTAAAAAGAAAGTCAATAAATATGATAATTTGAGCAAGCCTCAGGCTGAGTTTGATTTTCATGGGATGGGAGGGTTGACGCAGAATATGATGCGGGAGATGGCGGATGAATTTATTGAGGAATGCAGAGATCGTGGACTAACTAAAGTCCTGTTTATTACCGGGAAAGGTTTGCACTCTGCGAAGGGAATGCCTGTGATTAAGCCGTTTTTGAAAAAATATCTTTCCGGAAAATCATTTGTGAATAAGGTTTATGAGGGGAGGTTTGATAGGGGAGGGAGTGGAACTTTAGAAGTTATTTTTAATTAAAATATATGACACATTATGTTTGTAAAGGTGGTTGCGGGGGTGTTCTTGATGAAATTGGGATATGCGAAACTGATGGATGTTCGAATCAGTATGAAATGATGGAGGAGTGTGATTGTACTGACGGAAAACATGGTATGAAGAGTGCTGAGTCGGTAGTGAAGGATAGTAATGGAGCTGTTCTGAGCGATGGAGATGATGTTGTGCTGATAAAGGATTTGACGTTGCGGGGGTCTTCAAAGACTTTTAAGAGAGGTACAAAAGCATCTAAGATTAAATTAACTGATAATCCCGAGGAAGTTGATTGCAAGTTGGAAGGGACGGCAATTGTTCTGAGGGTGGAGTTTTTGAAAAAGATTTAAATTTTTGGTATAGTAGTGTCAATCTTTAACCTCTTTTTCTATGAAAAAATTGAGTCCTAATGCCATTGGATTGGCTGCAGCTATCTTGAGTGCTGTTTGTATGCTGGTTATTGGAGTTCTAGCTATGTTTGAATTTCGTATGGAAGCATTTGAGATGATGAAAACCATGCATATTTGGTTTGACGCTACCGTCGTAGGTGTCTTGTTGGGAATGGTGGAAGCGTTTGTGTTTAGTTATGTTGTAGGGTATTTATTTGCCTTACTGTATAACAAACTGGCGTAAATCATCTTGTAATAATTTTGATATCTTGTTACTCTATACCTATACCTCGGGTGGAGGTTGTTAACTTGTGTTGATATATGAAAGAGCCATTCAAACAAAAAAGTTTAGGTCAGTTCAAAAAGGCGGTTGGGATGCTGAATAAAGTTATAAAAATGGTAGATGAAGATTTGTATTGTATGGATATTTTACAGCAAAGTCTTGCTGTAAATGGGATTATCAAATCTGCAAACAAAACTATTCTCGAGCATCATTTGAATTCTTGTTTCAAGAAAGGGATGCAGACGAATAGTCTGAAGGTTCAACAACAACTGATTGACGAGGTGTTACGTATTGTAAATAAAAATTAATCTATGAAGAGGCTTGCTACATTTTTATCGGTTATATTTCTGGGATTAGTAATCTTTTGTGTTCCATTAATGACTGTTGATGCTGCGACTCACCATGCGATGGCGGACGAAATTCAATTTGACTGTGATGGCAATGATATTTTGCATTTAAGTTGTTGTTCAAACAATGAAAACAGTCATGACAGTTTTGTTTTTACGAATAGAACTAATTTGGGAACGCTTAAGTCGTTCAGAAAAACTGTGGATCCTGAGTGGTCTGTATGTCTTGAGGTACGTGATTCATATAATTTTTCAAAGACCGATTTTGTTCCGGTTGAGCCGATTAGTTTTTTGATAGGTAGCACGATTAAGAGGGAATAGTATTAATTTGATGAAGTTTACGACTTATTCATTAAATTATTAATTATGTCTAAAAAAAATAAATCTGCAATGATTATCTCCATCATTTTGTCCTCAATAATAATTGCCGGTGGGTTAATATTTTTGGGAATTCAAATAGGAAAAGGAAGAGGTGGAATTGTGGCGGCAGATATTGAGAAAGGGATAGAGGATTATGTGGCAAAACAGCAGGAAGATGCGAATCAGCCAAGGACTGTAAGCGGTGATTTTAGTGATGACGATGCTTTTTTGGGTGATGAAGACGCTCCTGTGACTTTGGTTGAATTTTCTGATTTTCAATGTCCTTATTGTAGGAGTTTTTATAATGGGGCGTATGCTGAAATTAAGGAAAATTTTGTTGATACGGGGAAGGTGAAGTTTGTTTATAGGGATTATCCGTTGAGTTTTCATGAGGGTGCGTTTCCTGCGGCTTTGGCGGCTGAATGTGCACGCGATCAGGGTGGCGATGATGTGTTTTTTTCTATGCACGATATGATTTTTGATGGGCAGAATGCGCTTGGTAGCGGTACTGTGAAAATTTCCGAGGAAGATTTTTTGGTATATGCTCAAAATCTTGGTCTTGATATGAATGAATTTGGTGAATGCTATGATGGGGAGAAATTCAAAGATGAAATCTACAGAGATCAAGCTGAAGGGCAGAGTATAGGGATTAACGGTACTCCCGGATTTGTTCTTGAAGGAGAGGTGATTTCGGGTGCTCAGCCTTATTCTGTGTTTGAAGAAGCTTTAAATACAGCACTAAGTAATAAATAATTTTAAAATCATGAAAATAAGTAAAAAAATAGTATTAGCATTGATTCTGGCGCCGGTAATCTTTTTGGTGGGGTGCGTGGGCGCAAATGGAGTTGATAATAACTTGTTGTCTATGAGTAGTGATTCCGGATTGATTATGCCAACGCAGGATATTGATTATGAATGGGGAGATATAAATATTATGGGTGGTGATGTGGATCATGTGTTTGCATTTAGAAATGATGGGGAAGAGGATTTGATTTTGAAAGGAGCGACTACATCATGTATGTGTACAACAGCTACTTTTGAATTGCCGAATGGTGAATTTTCTCCTGATTTTGGTATGCATGATAGTAAAAAATGGACTTATTCCATTAAACCCGGAGAGGAATTCAAAATGAACGTGGTTTTTGATCCTATGGCTCACGGTCCGGATGCAATTGGGCCTATTCAAAGGAGTGTATATATCGTGACCAGTTCCGAAGCTAATGGGAATTATGCAAAAGCAGATTCCAAGAGTGGCGATATGGTAACAGAGTTGAGAGTATCAGGAAATGTTCTAAAAGAATCAGCATTTAAAACTTAACAAATAAAAATTATGTCTAACTATGGTTATACAAAAAAATTAGATTGTGATTTTTCGACTGCGGTTGAGAAATTACGCAAAGCTCTTAAGGAGCAGGGGTTTGGTATTTTGACTGAGATTGATGTCAAAGTGGCAATGAAGGAAAAACTTGATAAAGACATGGAGGATTATGTGATTTTGGGTGCGTGTAATCCGTCTTTGGCTTCGCAGGCTTTGGATTTTGAAAAGGAAATAGGACTTCTTTTGCCTTGTAATGTGATAGCTTATAAACAGGGTGATGATGTGTTTGTTTCTGCGATTTTGCCTTCAGTTGCGATGTCGTTTGTAGGGAATGATTCTTTACAAAAAATAGCGAAACAAGCTGAACCCAAACTTATATCCGCAATTGACAACACTTAAATTATGAAAAAAATATTAGCTATTATTGCGATTCTTGCCATTGTTGGTGGCGTTTTTGCCGGTTTGATTGCCGGTATGGTGCAGGCAGATGCGGCTGAGGTTTCTGCAGTACAGATTTCGCCAAGTTCTTATGACTTTGGTGATATTTATCAGGAAGATGGAATTGTTTCTACCACTTTTTCTGTAACAAATGTTGGTGATAACGAAATCGAAATTAATCGGTTATCAACAAGTTGTGGCTGTACTACAGCCGAAATGGGTCTGTCAGATTTGGGACCGGGTGAAAGTAGGGAGATGATTGTGGAATTTGATCCTAATGTGCATCCTGACCAACTTGAGTTTATCGAGAGGGTTATTTATTTGCAAACCAGTGATGTTGTGCAGCCGGAAATTGAGATTGATATTACAGGTAATGTTTTGGGAGGAAATGCGCCTCTTGAAGAGTCTGATGAAGTGCAGGATCAGGTGACTATCGGGGTACAACAAGCAATTGTTTTTTTCAATGAAGCTTGTCAGAGTTGTGGAGAGTTGGTGAATGATTTTTATCCCGGATTTTTTGAGGAATATGAATATGGAGTTGAAAAGAAGGATTATGTAAATGTTCGTGAGAATCGCCAGATTTTGAATGAGTTTAATCAGGAATGGGGAATTCCTTTTGAGTTACAGAGTCATATTGAGGCTTTTGTGGGGGAGAATTTGTTGATTGGGGGACATGTTCCTGAGTCGATCATGAGGTATTTGCTTGAGAATCCGGACGAATATGGTCGTTTATTGGTTTATCAGGATAAAATGGGAGGAGGGACTGACTATAAGGTTTGGGATTTTAGTGGAGAAATAAAGACATATCCGCTTGATGAACCGATTACTACATATTTGGATTGGAATAAAACTCAGGATGGTTCTACGTATTTGAGCTCGCCAAGTGGATTTTGGTCGCTTTTTGCGATTATTACATCCAGTGCTTTTCTGGATGGGATTAATCCTTGTGCGATTGCTGTTCTTCTCTTTTTTATTGCGTTTCTATTTTCTATCAAAAAGACGAAGAGGAGTATATGGAAGATTGGGTTTATTTATATTTTTGCGATCTATTTAGCGTATTTCCTTATTGGCATTGGTCTTGCGCAGGCAATTATTATAAGTGGTTATCCGCATCTTATGGCTTATGTCGGAGCGTATTTGGTTATTGCTCTTGGTGTGATTCAGCTTTTAGGTGTTGTATTCCCGAGATTTCCGATAAGGCTTCGGATTCCTCTTAATACAAAGGCGGTTTTGGAGAAGTGGTTATACAAAGCGACTGTTCCGGCGGCGTTTGTTGGTGGTTTTGTGGTTGGGCTTTGTACTTTCCCGTGTTCCGGAGGAATTTATGTGGCGATTATAGGAATGCTTGCATCCACTCAGACTTATTTCCAGGGTTTTGGATGGATGGTTTGGTACAATCTTATATTTGTTGCTCCTTTGATTATTCTTTTGATACTTGCCGCAAATCCAAAAACTACAGAGAGGTTGCAAAGATTGGAGCGCAAGGAATCTAGAAATTCAAAAGTTGTGATTGGACTAACGATGATTGCTTTGGGAGTGATTATTGTTTTATTCTTTACCTAAATTTATATGGAATTATTTCCACTTATTTCAATACCGGTTTTGTATCTTTTTGTGGCGTTTCTGAAGCCATATTTTCAACCAAAAATACCGTTTAAGATTTGTGCAATTTGTATTGCGGTAAGCCTGACGTGGTTGGGAATGCTTGTGATGTTGTTTTTGAGGAAAGATGTGTCGTTGGTGACTTTGGGAATTTTGATGGGAATGAGTGTCGTTGGGATAATGTATAGATTGGAAGATTTTTATAAAAAGAAAAAGATTCAAAATTTCTGGATGGTTCGGTTGGTTGTTGTTGTGGGTGGGTTTTATGCTGTGCGAATGTTGCTTGAACAGGAATGGAATTGGTTTTTGATGATAATTATTGGCAGTCTTGTTGTTATGGTTTTTGCCACTGTCTTTTTTCAGGGAATTACGCATCGTGATGTGACGAAAAGGCTTGATGATTGTTGTTAACTAATTAAAAATTATGCTAAAAAAATTGCAAAATAAAAGGAAGTTAAAGAAATTTTATCG
>JAACEU010000042.1 GCA_011682355.1 Nitrospirota bacterium
GTGAATGCCTTGATACGTGGAGATGCTGATATGCTGGCTTTTGTTGCTTATGATGCTGTTCAAATTGTGCAGGATTTTGGTTTTCAAATAGCTACTATTCCAACACTCGAAGTCCAATTGATAATGTTCAATATTGCATCGGAACATTTTTCCGATATCAAAAACAGGCAATTGGTTTCGTATATTATCGATCAGAATTCTTTGGTGGAACAGCTTGGCGGTTATGCGCGGCCGGTAAATCAATTTGTTAGTAATGGAATTTTTGGCTTTGATCCGAGTATTTCCGACCATGAATTTGATCTTGATGAGGCGGAAGCTTTGGCAATTCAAACTGATCTTCAGGGCGAGACTTTGCAGTTACATTTGCCGATAGGTTTGGATATTCTAGGTGAACATATTCGTGAGAATTTGGTGGAGGTCGGAGTAAATGTGATTGTTTCATATTTGGAAATCCTAGATTTTATTGACAGTATTGATAACGGAAAGGCTGATTTTTACTTTATGGGATTCAAATCTGAGCTGGGGGACTCGAGTGAATTATTGGAGACGACGCTTCACAGTGAAGGTGAATACAGTACTTTTGGTTATGAAAATGCGAATGTGGATTATTTGATTGACACCGCATCGGAGGAATTGGATCCCGGGAAAAGGCGAGAGGTGTTGCAGGAGGCGATGAGAGTGGTGGTTGAGGATGATGTGGTTGGAGTACCTTTGTTTGAATATGAAACGGTCTTTAGTTTTGTGGATGAAATTGATTTTTCACCACGAATTGATGGACTTATTTATTTTGATGAAATTAATTTAAAATAATATGCGAATAAATCTTCGCAGCAAATTTGTAATCGCGATTTCACTGCTAATGGTAGCAGTATTTGTTGCTGCTGCGTGGTTGTTTATTCAGGAAAAGAAAACTGAGATAGCGGATGATATTTATCACAACACTTTGGCGTTTGCGAAGTTGACTGCCGCCGAGGTTACTGAAAATTATGATCTTTATTTGGCTCAAAGCGGATTTGTTTATTTCAATAGAGAAGTTCGATCGTTATTCGAAAAAAATGATGACATTTCGGGCTTGAAAGTGGTCTCTTATACCGGTGAGCTTTTGTATGATTCTTTTTTGGATAAAGATAAGAAATATGAGGGAGGGGTTCGTAGTGTTGATGATCTGATGGTGGAGCAAATAAAGTCGGAAAATCTTTCATTGAAAATGCTTGATGGCGAAGTTGTTTATCTGAAAACGGATAAGTCGGGTGGAGTGAGATTTGTGGATAAATATGAAAGGGAGGTTGAGCCGCTTGAAATTGGTGCATTGATAGATTATATGGTGGTTTCGGCAACGGAGAAATATTCGGTTGTGTATGTGCTTGATTATCACAATCTGGATGAAAGAGTGGCCATAATGATGAGAAGGATTATATATTTGGCGATGTTTGGTGTAATGCTTGGAGTTCTTATGTCTTTGTTTTTGTCTTCAAAAATTACTAAGCCCGTTGCGAAGTTGGTGGAAGGAGCTGAAAAAATTGCGACCGGTGATTTCAAAACTCGTGTTGAGATTGAGACTCGGGATGAAATCGGATTTTTGGGTGATGCATTTAATGGCATGGCCAAGGATTTGGAATTGTCGGTAGAAGCAAAATTGTATAAAGAAAGAGTAACTCGTGAACTTGAACTGGCGGCGCAGATTCAGAATCAAATTATTCCTGCAAAAGATCAGATTCCTCAGATGAAAGGTTTGGAAATTGCTTCGGAGCTGATTTCTGCGGCTGAGATCGGAGGTGATATGTATGATTTTATGAAGGTTGAGGAGGATAGATTGTTGATGTATTTGGGTGATGTGACGGGACATGGTGTTCCGGCCGGAATTGTGAGTTCGATTTCCAGTGCGCTTTTCTATGGATACAGTGGGCTTGAAGATTTGAAGAAAATTATTGTGAATGTGAATCGAGTTTTGAAGGCTAAAACTATGTCGAATATGTTTATGACTCTTTGTTTGATGGAATGGAATGATACAGCAAATAGTTTCAAATATATTAGTGCGGGCCACGAGCAGATTATTCATTATACCTCTAAAACTAAGGATGCGTCGTTGACTCCGGCGGGAGGTGTGGCTCTTGGGATGACTCTGGATATTTCGAAATTGGTTAAAATTGAGGATGTTGTGTTTGAGCCGGGTGATTATCTTGTGATTTATAGTGATGGAATTCCCGAAGCTTGGAAAAATGAAAAGGAAAATTATGGAATGGAGAGATTTGAGGCGTTTGTGAAGCAGGCCGGAGCGGTTGCAAAGAATGCTGAAGAGTTGAAGACGATGATTTTGGATGATGTGAAAAAATTTACTGCCGGTTTTGAGCAGAAGGATGATATTACGCTGATAGTGTTGAAGAGGGTTTAGGTGGCAATTCCAGGGACGGGGAAGCCGAGGCACATTTCTTTGACCTCTTCTTTGATTTGGGCGTGGAGTGCTTTGTCGTCAATGTTTGAAATGACTTTGTCTATCCACTGCGCGATACGTTCCATTTCCGGTTCTTTCATTCCTCTGGTTGTGATCGCGGGGGTTCCGAGTCTGATTCCGGAAGGGTCGAAGGGTGATCGTGGTTCGCCGGGGATTGTGTTCTTGTTGAGAGTCATTCCTACTTCGTCGAGGGCGTCTTGGGCTTGTTTTCCAGGGACGTTTTTGTTTGTGAGGTCTATGAGTAATAGATGTGTGTCTGTGCCGTCTGAAACTAGTTTGAAGTCTCGTTTTTTGAGTTCGTCGGCTAGATGATGGGCGTTTTTCTTTACTTGTTCTGCGTATTGTTTGAATTCCGGTTGCATTGCTTCTTTGAAGGCGATTGCTTTTCCTGCGATTGCGTTTTCGTGTGGTCCTCCTTGGAGGCCGGGGAATACTGCTCTGTCTATGGCTTTTGCGAATTTTTCTTTGCAGAGGATTATTGCGCCTCTTGGTCCTCGGAGTGTTTTGTGTGTTGTTGTCATTATTACATCGAAATATGGAACGGGGGATTGTAATGCTCCACCGGCGATGAGTCCGGCTGTGTGTGAAATGTCTGCCACGGTTATTGCTCCGACTTCATCCGCTATTTCTTTGAATTTTTTCCATTCGATATCTCGCGGATATGCTGTGTATCCCGCGACTATCATTTTTGGCTTGTTTTCTAATGCCATTTTTCGGACATTTTCCATATCTATTCGTCCTGTTTCGATATTTACTTCGTATTGGACGAAATTATATGCGCGTCCGGAGAATGCTATTGGGAGACCGTGTGTGATGTGTCCGCCATGCTCGAGTTTTAGTCCCATTACCGTGTCGCCGAATTCCAATAATGCAAAATATATCGCTGTGTTGGCGGGTGATCCGGAATATGGTTGGACATTCGCGTGTTCTGCACCAAAGAGTTCTTTTGCTCTGTTTATAGCGTGTGTTTCTATGGTGTCAATGTTTTCTTGTCCACCGTAATATCTTTTTCCCGGGTATCCTTCCGAATATTTATTTGTCAAAACAGATCCGCATGCTTCCATTACGGCTTCCGATGTGTAATTTTCTGAGGGGATTAGTTCGATTCCTTCTGCTTGTCGTCGTTTTTCACGTTCAATTGCCTCATATATTTCCTGGTCTTGTGCTTGGATGTTGCTCATGAGGAGTGGGTTAAGTACGAAAATATTCTTATGGATTTAGGGTGTGAGTGCAAGGGTATTTTCCGAATTGTAAATTGCAATTTTTTGAAATGGAGGTAGAATCTTGATACGAATATGCCCAGGTGGTGAAATGGTAGACACGCTAGCTTGAGGGGCTAGTGGACTTATTTGTCCGTGGAGGTTCAACTCCTCTCCTGGGCACCAAATACTAATCAATGGATTATCCTTCGCAAATAAAAATAGGGGATAAGGAGTACAAGGTTTTGTATGAAAAAGCTTTGAAGTTGACTTCTTCCGTTCGTATAAAGAAGGGGGCGGTTGTTTTGAAGTTGAGCAGGTATTCTTTTGGGCGTGCTAGGGATGAAACGGTGACAAAGTTTTTGAAATGGGCGGAAAAGAAGCTCAAAAAAGTTTCGAAAAGTGATTATGGTGAGCAAACCTTTGAAAATGGGACTTCTATTGTTACTCACAACAAAGTTTATGAGTTGAGGGTGAATATCGATGATGGGAGGAAAAGGGTGAAGCTGTTGGATGGGGGAGTTATAGAGATTTCAGCAAACAAAAAGAGTGAAGTTAGGGAATTGGTTGAAAAGACGATTATCAAGGATCAAACGCCGTATTTGAAGGAAGTTATAGAAGAATTGAATCAACTTCATTTTCAAGAAAGCTATAATTTGGTTCGATTAAAAAGAGTGAGCTCGAGATTTGGAAGTTGCAGTTCAAAAGGGAATATAAATATTGCTTTGAGGTTGTTGTTTTCGCCTCGTGAAATTTTTCGATATGTTTGTGTTCACGAATTGGCTCATTTGAGGGAAATGAATCATTCGAAGAGATTTTGGGCTTTGGTGCAGGAAGCGATGCCTGATTACAAAAAAGCTGAAAAATGGCTCAGGGATAATGGGTTTATGCTGGGGTAGCGTGAAATTTATTGCAAAATTTTGGGCTGTGTGATAGAAATTATTGGCATTTGAAAATTTTTGGGGCGCTTAGCTCAGTTGGTTAGAGCGTCTGGTTTACACCCAGAAGGTCATAAGTTCGACTCTTATAGCGCCCACCAGAATCTTTTTTGACAAATATATAATCAATGCTAAACTTTTGCTGATTATTAAACAAATTAAAAATGCCTGAATACGCACAAGACTTAGTTGATTACTTACATGAAGTAGGAGAGCAATCTCCAACGAAAATACTTGAAGATCCTGAATTAACTCAAAGAGCGTTATCAGCTGAATCACCAATTACTTTAGTTGCAAAAGTTGCTGAAACTATAAGCGATGTTGACACACATCCTGCGATAATGGCCTTATCGGATTATGAAAGAGGAAGAATATTTGGTGTACTTGGCAGAGTGGATGAGGCTGAAGTTTTATATGATAAAGTGCTTGAAACATCTGATGATAATGAACTGAGGGGGAAAGCTTTAATGAACAAAGCATATCACTACTTCTATACAGATCCCGAAAAGGCAAAAGATTTAACAAAAAGAGCACTTGAAGAAGAAAACTATAAGGCAGCGAGAATAAATTTAGCCTCAGTCTATAGAAAACAGGGTAAAACACAAAAAGCAGTAGAATGTTTAGAAAAAGGAATTAAAAAAGGTGAAGCTATTTGTATTCCTTCTTTAGTTACTATTCATAGCAAAACGGTTAAATCAGAATCTGAATTATCACAACTTATTTCACAAGTATTCATGCTCGCAATGAAATCAGGTATTACAAAAGAAGAAGCTGTGGCATCTTTTGATCAAAGCAACGTAATGATGTTGTTGAAACCAGGAGATAAGGTTTTAAATTTACCTGCATTGCTAAAAGCTCGTGCAGATGCTGCGTTTCAAAGTATTGAATTTAATGAAGCAATGGATGCTACTAATATTTCAGAGGTAAAGTGAATTTAAATAAAAAGTAACCTTTTCGATCTAACTTACCATTTACAACTCCTCAAAATTTCCTTCGTTTAAGTCTTTTTCAACCAGATTAAGATTTTTATTCAATAACTCCTGGAAATCTTTATTTCCTTTGCCCAAGTTCGTTCCGACAATTTTGTCTTTCTTTAATCTTACTAAAACCGGTAGATAGTAACCTTTTTTCACATATACTAAAACAATCATTCTGCCGGCTCCGCTATAGATTTTAACAAGTTTTGTTCCGGAAATAGTCGAACCTTTAACGTCTACACCCAGTCCTCTTGCTGCTTTTGT
>JAACEU010000043.1 GCA_011682355.1 Nitrospirota bacterium
TTCCGCCTGTTGCAACTTCTAAAATAATTTTTTTATTAACATATTTATAGTTTTTACTTATTAAAATAATGCTAAATATTAGATGAAAAATTGAGAGGTAAGCAATTGAATCTTGAAGACTTAATACGGTTAATAAGATAGGTAATGCAAAAAGTGTAGCAGCGAAACCAACAATGGTTTGAATAAAAAAACCAATTCCAATACCTATGCTAGTAACTATGAGAACTGTAGTTTCCATGTTAAAAAATATTCAATAAATCTTGACATCAAGTATATACGATGCTTTGTTGGAGTTCAATCTACTGCCTTCATGTCTCATATATGCGATTTCATGGTGCGCTCGACAGGATTCGAACCTGTGACTCCCGGCTCCGCAAGCCGATGCTCTATCCCCTGAGCTACGAGCGCATGTTTTCGTATGTTTGTGCTTAGGAATAGTACTGAAAATGGGATATTGGTGCAAAGGAAAAAATCATCTAATTCCTTTATATTTTATTTTTATCTACTTTTTTCATAAGGTTTCCCATAAGATACAAATTTTTCTTCATACGTTCCTTAGTCCATGATTGCATAGCCGTGTCCGTCACTGTATTTAGTTGGCTTTTATTTGCACATATTCCGCGTAAAGTTGATAATGAGGCTCCCTGTTTTGCAAGTTGTGTAGGAACTGTTTTATATTTGTCGAGTGCCTTGCCAGCGTCAGATCCATTCATTGAAACAGAAAACCCGGCAGATTCAGCAATAGAAAAATTTGAAACTCCTGTTTTTTCTCCTAAATGTTTTACAAAACGGGATATTACCGGACCGGAACTGTCTTTCATATCTTTAATATATTTTTTTACTAAGTTTTGATAAAGTGGAGCTCTATAAAATTTTTCAATTATTTTTGCTCTTTTCGGGCCTTTGTGAGTCATAGCTAAAACCGGACAATGTATTGGGAACAATCTTGCTATTTCTTTTTTAAAAACAATCGCAATGGCTTGTTCTGCTCTTTTTGGTATAGTACGTTTTTCCATCTTTTTAATGTATCTGAATGTTTTTTTATCAAGTCTTTTTGTTTTAAGTTTTTCTGCGGCAGAAAGTGTTTTGTCGCGTTTAAGTGTTGCCCTTTTTTTGGCTCGTCTTGTTGCCGCTTTACTGCTTAACGGTTTAGCTTTTTGCTTATTTTTTGTTGTGCCAAGTATATCCAGGAGTGTGCGCTGTTTTGGTGTTTTCCGCTGAAAAATCAGATATTTTTCTCTACAAAAATACAAATTATTGAATGCTTTTGATAGATAAGGCGTGTTTTTCATTATGTTTTTGTTATGTGGGAAGCGATTTCAGTTCTTCTTCTAAAAGTTGTAATTCAGGCTCATCATCATCTTTCTTGTCCAATTCTTCCAGTTGTTTAAAAAGGAGTTTTTTTTCTTTGTCCATATTTTGACTGAATTCAGCATATGTATTATCTAAAGTATTTTGTTGTTCTTCGAGTATTAATTGTTTTTCGTTGTCATTATCTTTTGATATCTTGGCAAGCTTTTTATCGGCAATAGTCTGAATTTCATCGCATTTTTGATTAAAATCAATTGATAATTTATTTATTTTATCTTGAAATTCATTAATCAAATCGTTATCTGTTTTGTTTGGCATTATATTGAGAATTAATCGCAATTAATCTTTTCATATTATACCACAAAACAGTACTGGGGTCAAACGTGTAGTTTTTGACTATGTTTGTGAGCTCGTGTTAAGATTGATTTCAAGTTACTATATAAATTATGAAAAATGCCTAAAAAAGTTAAAAAAACTGTAAAAAAGACTGTTGCGAAGAAGAAAACTATGACAAGTAAGAATAAGGAAAGCGAAAAAGTACTGGTTTTGTCGGTTCTTGCCGCATTTTTTGCTGTTGCGTTTTTGACTATTATTTATTTTGGTGTGGATCTGAATGGTTATTTGGACGTGCTGATGTCTTCGGATTCGAGTTCCGCTGAGGCTGAGGTGGCTGAGGCTGAAGGTGTTGCAGAAGTGGCTGAGGTTGCGGATGATTCTGATGGTGATTATTGGTATGAAAATATGAATGAAGATGCATTTACCAGTACCCAATGTGATGAGATTAAGAGGGTTTGGGATATGGGAAATTGGACCAGTAGTGCTTCTTCACTTTATGCTCCGGAAGCGTGCAAAGCTTTAGGGCTTTGGGGAACAGTGAGCGGATCTGATGCGACTCCACCTGAAGATTATGTTGGAAATATGTATGTTGCTTATGAGGAAAATCCATTTCCGGATACTGATACGGATACTGTAGAAGGTGTTGCAGCCGCTTATCTTTACAATATTGGCTTGATAAACGGTTATGATGATGGAGAATTCAAAGGTGATAGAGATGTGAATAGAGCTGAGGCGGCTAAGTTTTTGTTGAATGCGAGGTATTCTGATGTTGCGGAGATGGTTAATGATGGAGGTTTTTCTGATGTTATTGCGGGAGAATGGTATGTGAAGTTTGTAATGTATGCGGCGGAGTTAGAAGTAATTAGTGGATATGATGATGGGACTTTTAGACCTGCGAATGTTGTGAATACGGCTGAGTTTTTGAAGATGCTTACTTTGACATTTGATTTGGATTTGAATTTGTCTCATGGATTTACGGATGTAAGCGCCGGTGCTTGGTATGAGCAATATGTTGGGACTGCGTATAAATATGATTTGTTTCCGCATAGGGGTTATCTGCTTGATCCGGGTTCTATGTTGACTCGTGATGAAGTTGCTACTGCGATATTCCAATTTTTGGCTTACAACTAAGTCGTGATTTATTTTGCAATATTTTTGATTCCGTTTGTGATGAATCCTTTTGGGTTTCAGACTTTTGGAATTGTGAAAGTTTGTTTCTTTTTGGCGGTTGTGGGTGGGTTTTTGGGATACATGGGGATAAGGTGTCCCGCCATGGCGGGACGTTTATTGGTAGGCCCGCCTGTGGCGGGTGGTGTGAATAAGTGGGTTCTTGTGTTTTTGTTGTTTTGGGTTTTGAGTTTTTTCTTGTCGGTTTTGTTTTCTTTGAATCCGGCTCAGAGCTTGTTTGGTGAGTATTTTTATTTACAGGGTGCACTATTTTATTTGTTTGTTGCGGTTCATTTTTTGATTTGTTGGAAGATTTTTAGTAAAAAGGGGATGGTTGATCGGTTTTTGAGTGTTGTGAAATGGGTTGGGTTGGGTGTGGCTGTTTATGCTATTGTTCAGTATTTTTATTTGGATGCGGAATATTTGGGGCGAGTGTATGGAACTGTGGGTAATCCGAATTTTTTGGCGCAATTTTTGATATTTCCTTTGTTTGTGGTTTTGTTTGAGAAGGGAAGGTGGAAATGGATAATTTTTGCTGTGATTTTGTTGGCGATTTTGATGACGGGAAGTAGAGCTGTGATGTTGGGAATTTTGGTGTCACTTTATTTGTGGTTTTTGTTTTATGGAAAGATTTCGAAGATTTGGAAATTGATTTTTTCTGTGGTTTTGGTGGGGATTGTGGTTGGAGGATTGTTGTTGTTGGATTTTGATATGAGGTCGGTGTATTCGAGGCTTCTTTTGTGGGGGAGTATTGGGGATTTGGTGAATTTGAAGGATTTTGTGTTTGGAAGTGGGATTGAGACATTTGCTCGAAGGTATGTTGAGGTGATGCCTAAGGAAGTTTTTGAATATGAGAACTTTTTTAAGATTCCTAGAGATATGCATAATGAGGTTTTGCATACGTTTGTGGAGAGGGGAGTGTTTGGGACAATTTTGTATTTAATTCCGATTGGATTTTTGATCTGGAATTTGTTTTGGAAGAAAGTTGATGCGGGAGTGGCGATGGTTGGTTTTGCTTTGCTGGCTTATGTGGTTTCGGTTCAGTTTAGTTTTTCAACAGTTGTGCATTATGTGTTTTTGGCGGCGTTTTGGGCTGTGTTTTTGATTGGGGTTTTGGGAAAGGGGGGTAAAGTTTTTGGATTTAAGAATTTTGTTGTGAGGATTTTTTCTGGGCTGATTTTGGTTTGTTTGTCGGTATTTGTCTTGTTTTCTTCATTCTCATTGATGAGGTCTGATTTCCTTTTGAGGAAAGGGATGGATAGTTATGCTGCTTATGATCAAAGTGCTTTTGATGTTTTTGAGGAAGCTGCGGATTCATCGTTGGTGTATGCATATCCGTATGAATTGATTGTTGATTTTTTTGGGAGCGAGGTGGCTTTGAGTAGATATGGAAGGATAACTGAATATGATTTTATGTATAATGTTTTGGCTATGAGGGTGGCTCAATTGAATCAAAAAACTGATAAATTTTTGTTCTATTATTTGAGAGGAGTGAATGATTCTCCAAATTATCCGGTGTTGTATGTAAATGCGGGAGTTTTTTATCATTCAATTAGAGAGTGCGATAAAGCTATTCATAAATTTGAGATTTTAGAGTCATTGGCTCCAGATTATGAGGAGGGGACGGAGGAATATAGGTTGTTTATCAAACATGCTTCCGGTTTTGAGAAGGCAATGGGTATGTTGGATGAATGTAGGGCTGAAGTGGCGGAGCGTTAGATCTTTTCGAACGTGCGGATTATTTCATTGTGGATTTTTCCGTTGGTTGCGAGGATGTCGGCACCGAAAAGGTCGAGCTGGTTTCCATTTGTGTCGGTGACGGTGCCTCCGGCTTCTTCGATAATGAGTGCGCCTGCCGCGATATCCCAAGGCTTTAAGCCGAATTCCCAGTATCCGTCAAAACGGCCGGCTGCGATGTAGCAAAGGTCCAGGGCGGCCGCTCCGAGTCTTCTGATTGCTTGAGATTTTTTTAGCATTGCCTGGAAATATGGAAGATTTCGTTCTCTTTGGGTGGCGGTGAATCCCGTGACACTCAATCCTTCCGCTGTTTTTTTCACGTTTGAGACTTTTATTTTTTTGCCGTTCAGATATGCGCCTTTTTTGGTGGAAGCGTAGAACAATTCGTCGGTTCGTGGTGCATAAACCACTCCGGCAATCAATTCTCCGGCCAAATAGTCGTAGTTTTTTGTGCTTTGCGTTGTGGCTCTTTTGAAAATTGCGATTGAAACGCAGTAAATCGGGAGGCCGTGCGCGAAATTTGTGGTTCCGTCCAGCGGATCGATTATCCAAATGTATTTTGCTTCTTTGAATGTTTTTTTGGAGTGTGTTTTTTCTGATTCTTCTGCGATTATTGCGTGTTTCGGATAAAGTTTGTTGATTTCTTTTATTATTAATTTTTCGCTCGCTTTGTCTACTCGAGTTACGAGGTTGTTTTTTCCTTTTTTCTCAATTTTGAATCCTTTTTCGGATTCTCTTACGATTAGTTCGCCTGCTTTGCGGGCTATGATTTTTGCATCTTCTAGGATTTTCATGAAATATTATTATTATGATTTTGGTGAAATAGTTCTTTGGAAATTTCGAAAACTTTCTCGAAACGTCCTCGCCCGCCTAAGGCGGGACTGCGGATTGTTTCTGCGAGACTTTTCAAAATTTCCAAAACCATTTCACCAGCAGTATAAATCATTCCCGCCCTTTAATAAAAACAAAAAAATCTCAAATGTCGCCAAAAATAGCCCCAAATAAATTCCAACCTTTAACGAAGATCTTCTTTATGCTACTATCCTTCTACTGTCTAAATTTATATGAACAAATTTGTACTAAAATCAAAGATGACGCCGAAGGGGGATCAGCCGGGAGCGATCGATGCTATCGTGAAAGGGATTCAGAAGGGCGAGCAGTTTCAGACGATGCTTGGTGTTACCGGATCGGGAAAAACTTACGTGATGGCAAAAGTTGCAGAGGC
>JAACEU010000044.1 GCA_011682355.1 Nitrospirota bacterium
AGATTTGAGAGGGATAAACCTCTCCGGATTCGACTTCCGAGTACCTATCCAGGAAGACGACGGAGAATTCACAGAAAACCTCGCAATCCTTTCAAACATCCATTTCGAAGGAGCAATTCTCAGACACTGTACGTTCCAGGACGGAAAAATCCACGATTGCTTCTTTGAACATGCCGACCTAAGTCACGCCGATTTCAAAAACGCTTCGCTCAACACCTGCGGATTCCAACAGGCAAACTGCTCAGGCATGGATTTGAACGGAGCGAAATTAATAGATTGTAGCTTTATCGACGCAGTGATAAAAGACGTCAGTACATCAGTCACTCTCGTTGACCAAAAAAGTACATTCGGAAAAGAACTAAAATCCGAAAAAGAGGAAAATTATCATTTCGCCTCAATCGAATACAAACAAATAAAAGAAATGTACAAAAACTCATCGCTTCACGATTTTGCAGATCATTATCATTACAAAGAAATGAGCACTAAAAGAAAAACGCTAAGTCTGAAAAGCCCTGTCAGATGGGCAAATTTCATATTTGGCGACTTGCTTTGCAAATATGGAACCTCGTTTATCAGAGTTATCATGACATCCATCCTCATCATGGTAATTTGCGCATTTCTTTATACATATAACGCCAGCCTCCTATTTCACAACAAACCCCTGGAATATCATTCGTTCTGGAATTCTCTTTATTTCTCAATTGTAACTTTCACAACCCTCGGTTATGGAGACTATCACGCCATTGGAGCAATGCGATTCGTGGCGGCGTCAGAAAGTTTTGTGGGAGCCGCACTAATGGCACTTTTCACAGTTATCGTTGCGAGAAACATCATTAGAGATTAGTATTTGCCGGTATGAAAAAGAAAATCTCAAACTTATTATCCAAGCTCGAATCAACACGAAGCATCTATTTCAACATTTCTCCGGAAACTGGAAAATTCCTCAATCTATTAATTAAAAACAGAAAATATCAGCAAATTCTGGAAATAGGAACATCAAACGGCTACTCGGGAATCTGGATCGCCGAAGCACTATCACGCACGGGTGGACATTTGCACACAATAGAATCACACGAAAAAAAAAGATACTTTCTGGCCAAAGAAAATTTCAAATTTTCCGACTTATCGGAACATATCACGCTCATCCTCGGACATGCCCCAAAAGACCTCCCAAAAACTCCCAAAATGTTCGATATGGCGTTTTTTGATGCAACCAAGGTCGAACATTTAAGCTATTTTAAAGCTATCTCCCCGCGCATAAAAAAAGGAGGAATGATTGTCACCGACAATATGATTTCTCACAAAAAAAAACTAAAACCGTATCTGAATCACATACAAAAAAAACCCAACTGGCACAGCCACCTCATACATATTGGTACGGGTCTTTTAATCAGTCTCAAAAAATGATCGCACCGCACGAATTGCTTTTCCCCTGTGACTAACCAAATTCTTCTCGTCTTCGCTCAACGCCGCATACACCTTTTCACACCCTTCAGGTAAAAAACACGAACTCAGGGGAAGTCCCGGTTGAAGAGGAGCCATCAGTTTTTCAGTAATCAAGCCGCTGGTTTCTCCCTCAAAATACTTCTCCTTACCGCCATCAATCAAACATGCGCTACACACAAATTTCGCACCGCGATTCACCTCCCTCTCCATTTTCTTCATAAAATACTCAATCCACTCCTTATCACTTGCAGTCTCTCCAGCGCCCCACCTGCGCGTCCGAACACCCAACTCCCCCTCCAACGCATCCACCAATATCCCCGAGTCCTCAGCCAACGCCAGCATCCCCACCTTCTCAGAAAAATACCGAGCCTTCTTGCGCGCATTCTCAAAAAACGTCACCCCATCCTCCACAAAATCCAAATCGTCCACGTCCATATCCCCCAGGAACAAAAGTTCAAAAGGCAATCCCTCAAAAATTTCGGATATCTCACAAAACTTGCCCGGATTTTTAGTTGCTATCAGGAGTTCTTGCATATTTTTTAATTCGCCATTCATCATTTTTTCTGGCAAACCTATATTCCAGCAACCACCCCGGGACGTCAACCTCAACAAACACATCTCCGGCCTGCTTGTCCCGCCCTGGCGGCGACCCCGCCTTGGCGGCGGTTTTGGCGTACACAACATTCATTTCCCGAACCTCAAAATAATCGCAAATCCGGTTTGTAATGCCTTTATCAATACTTCGATGAACACTATCGCTCATTTTCCCGTCATACTCGACCTCAATTTCACAAGTATTCACATACCCCCTCTTCACGCCTCCATCCAAAATTCCCCAAAGAGTCATCCCCACCAAAACGATTATCCAAATAAACAGAACGACCGGAACCAAAACCAAAACCCCCTTCCACTTATCAATGAAATCGTAAGCGTTTTCTCTTTTCTCAAGCCTGTGTTTCTGCCTATCTCTCTCCTCTTTTTCCTCCTCCTTCATTTCCTTCACCGCCTCAACAAAAATCTTCGCAGGGTCATTCGACCCCTTTGGCACTTCACCACCTCCCTTTACCTCAAACGGGGGTTTTTCTTTCTTTTCCTTCACAATTTTTCCGTTAATCGCAAAGTTTTTTCTCTCAATTCTATTCGTAAAATCCGCTTTCAAGCTCAATTTCAAAACTTCGGGAACATCAATTTTTTCAAGCTTACGAACTCTCTCAAAAAGCCCGCTCAATTTCCCAAAATATACTTTTTTCTTCTCATCATCCTCACCGAAAAGCAAAAAATGAGCACGTTTTAGAACTCGATAAATCTTCGGTCCCAATTTTCCCTCCTCAATCCCCAAAATCGTAATCAAATCACCGTCCGCAACCTCCTCAAAAAACTTTAATCTCAAAATTTCCCTCTCCTCCAAAGACAACTTCTTCACCATTTTATCCACTTTTTCCACAATACCATCGTCACTCTCTTTTCCTTCTCCTGAAACGGTAATCAACCCTTGTTGCCCTGGAAACGAAGCTTTTGCAATATAATCCCAAATCCGCGGTTTCGCCAAACTATAAAGCCATATCACATAACCCACATCCGTAGGAGTACTGCGAATTTGCCCAAGCGCATCCAAAAACGTCAATCTCACGATCTTCTCGACCTCCTGCCTATCGGCAACACGCCTCGCCACATATTTATAAATATCCTGAAAATTCGCCTCAAACAAAAGCAAAAACTTCTTGCTGTCCCCTCCCTTCATACTGTCTATACACTGTCGTTCGACATATAAATCCATAAATATTTAACTTTAAAAATGACTTTAAAAAGGTTCTCTTTATCCCACAACCAGCACAACATGTCAACAGCAACGCACTACTCAATCAATTCGAATTCAAAAAGCACCAAGTTATCTTTTCCATCCAGGTCTTTTCCACAATACGTAGAACTTTTAAACATTCTTCGAGCTACAATCTGTGCATCCCTCGGCGCCAGTGGTAACCACTTCTCCAACTCATCACCTTCTTTATTTATCAAATCATTAATATTTTTATGCGATGTAACTCGTTTTACCTTTACACGAACCGTTTCTTCATCACTCACAAGAAAAGTTTCATCACCTTCTGTTAACTGTGGAAAATCATCTCCATTAACACTTATTTCCATACTAACTTCCTTATCTTTTATATATCCAATACGAGACCCTATAACTTTAACATTTTTTCCACTCACCTTGCTTTCTGGCCTTGTTACGCCTACAAATTCCCCGGTCATTCTAGCAATAGGTATTCGCCCGGTAGTTGAAACCGAACCAAGATCCATTGTTCCATCGTCATCTATCTGAGCAAAATCTCTCATTAATCCCTTTAAGTCTCCTTGCCTGGGCTTCATTGCTCCATCGTCAAAGTCTCTCATTAAATCCTTTAAGTCTCCATCTCCAAAAAACCTTCCTTCTTTCGGTTTTTGTTCTTTCACCGTTTCTTCGCTAACCATTCCGGCATTCCTACAGGCCGCATTAAAAACATCCAACAGCCTCTCTACTTTCCCTCCCTTCCCCTCTTCCAAAAACTCCCCTTCCAGCCTGTTTCTCACCGACAAAAAAATCTCCAAAACTGCCGGATCGTTATCGTCAAGAAGCTGTAGAATTCTTTTGGGACTATAAAAAAAATCCTCCCTTAAAATCGTATCAAAAAGATCATTTTCATCTATCCCCTCTGCAAATTTTCGTGTTTTGTCTCCCATAATTCCAAATAGTTAACCACAAGGAGCACATTCTACAAAAATCTCTATTTTTGTCAAGCCCCCTCTTCTTGAAACTCAAAAACAACTCTGATACTGTCAAGACCATGAAAATCGCAATTATTGGAACCGGATATGTCGGACTCACTACAGGTGCATGCCTCGCAGATGTTGGTCATGACGTTTTTTGTGTAGACATTGATAAAGAAAAAATCGAAAATCTCAAAAAAGGAATTATTCCAATCTACGAACCCGGATTGGAAAAATTAGTCCGGAAAAATAAGATAAATTTCACAACAGATCCGGCAGAAGCAATCAAATCTTCTGAAATAATAATCTCCGCCGTCGGAACACCGATGGGCCGCGACCACAACGCCGACCTAAAGTACGTCAAAGAAGTCGCAAAAACCTTCGGAATCCACGCAAATAACCACAAAGTTTTCATAAACAAATCCACAGTTCCGGTCGGGACAGGAGAAATGTGCAAAACTATAATCAACGAAGAATTTGCAAAAAGAAACGCCGACTTCGGATTCGAAATCATCTCAAATCCGGAATTTTTGAGAGAAGGAACCGCAATTCAAGACACGATGAAACCTGATCGAATAGTCATTGGAACAGAATCTGAAAAAGCCCAAGAAACAATGAAAAAACTCTACGATTCATTCGACACGCCAATCCTTTTCACAGATATAAAAACCGCAGAAATCATCAAATACGCCGCAAATTCTTTCCTCGCAACCAAAATCAGCTTCATCAACGAAATCGCTGACTTCTGCGAACATTCGGGCGGAAACATCAAAGACGTCGCAAAAGGAATCGGCCTCGACAAACGCATCGGAGACAAATTCCTAAACGCCGGAATCGGTTACGGAGGAAGCTGTTTGCCAAAAGACGTGAAAGCATTAATCCAAAAAGGACAAGAATTCAACTGCGATTTTTCACTACTAAAAGCCGCCGAAGAAATCAACAAAAGCCAAAAACTCCTCCTTTTCAAAAAATTACAAAAACACTTGGGATCATTGGAGGGAAAATTAATCGGAATCTGGGGGCTGTCCTTCAAACCGAAAACTGATGACATGCGAGAAGCGCCATCCCTCACAATCATCAAAAACCTTCAATCCTCAGGCGCATACATCAAGGCCTACGACCCAAAAGGCACAGAAAACGCAAAAAAACTAATCGAAACTTTCAACATAGACTTCTCGGCTTCCGCCCTGGAAGCGGCAAAAGAGGTAGACGCATTGCTAATCCTCACGGAATGGCAAGAATTCATAGACACTGACCTCCAAGCCCTAAAATCCACAATGAAAACTCCGCTAATCCTCGACGGAAGAAATATTTTCAACAAATCGGTCGTCGAAAAAGCCGGATTCAAATATGTCGGAATCGGACAAAGCGAACAAAAAACTCCGGAATTGGAAAGAATTCTGGAAAAAGTCTAAGCGGCAGTGGCATGAAAATGCCACCCCCTGTTGCCAGGGGGTGGGTGATAGAAGAGACTCCGGGGCAGGGTTGATCTTCTTGTTATTCGGACTTGTCGCCGTCCTCGGCGGGCGCGACGTCCTCTTCGGCTTCGGCG
>JAACEU010000045.1 GCA_011682355.1 Nitrospirota bacterium
AGTTGCAGTCGGGACCTCATTAGCCAAAAGTGCCAAATAAGAAGCCCCACCAACAAGTTTCAATTCCTTCCTTTTTTCCAACGCATTAGTCAGAGTAACCAAATCGATAGGGGTACGCTTGTCATACAATGCCAAAATAGATTCATAAATATTTCGGTGTGCGTCATGATAAAAATCCTCCGGTTTCAAAAAATCAGAAACTTTTACAATTGCATCTTTATCCACAAACAAAGACCCGAGAGTTGACTTCTCGGCCTCCAAACTATGTGGTGGTACATAATCAGACTTAACTGCCATAAATTAAAATTAATTTGCCCCAGGCCCGCCTCAGGCGGGCTACCCGACTAAGTTCGCGAAGCGAATCCGCTTCTTCCCCTAATTGCCCTTGGGCGATCAATAGTACACAAAGAATGTAAACACTTCAAGATTTTAGAATTATTTTATAACTCCTCTCTACGATATAAGCTATGAAAACAATAGAACTCGGAAAACTGGGCGAATCCCAGGCACAAAATTACCTAAATTCACAAAACTATCAGATCATAGAAACCAACTTCCGCTCAAAATTTGGAGAAATAGATATAATAGCAATCGACTATTCAACAAACGAATTGGCCTTTGTGGAAGTCAAAACTCGCACCTCGGAAACTTTCGGTTCCCCGGCAGAATCCCTCACCCGCACCAAAAGAAACAGAATCATAAAAACCGCACTCATTTTCCTAAACACCACAACAAGAAATATTCCAAGACGTTGGCGAATCGACTTAATTGGCATACAATTAAACAGCGAATACAAATTCCAGGACCTCATTTACCTAAAAAATATCTAAATGGAACGCGAAAGGAAAAAAACAATAGCACTGGTGGCACTTATCGGACTCGCAATCGTCGCCGCGATTTTCATTTTCCTGTGGGGGACATATCTGAATAGGGGAACGATAAACATCATCGCCACCCCTCCATTCAAAGTAGTTACCATTGAAGACGAAATTATATGCGACATTTCTCCATGCGAAATTGTGCGCAAAAGAGGGATCACGGACATGATACTTTCAAAATCCGGATTCCAGGACATTTCTACTTCGGTAGATGTGAAACTTTGGGGAACGGTAGACCTTGAAGTGAAATTCATGATAAATCCATATATCGAAGTCGCGTCAATATTCCCGGAAGCGGATCCAAAAATTGAATACGAAATAGTCCTCGACAAACAAACAAATTCATACAAACTCATAGTGGCAGAGGACGACCAACAAAGACCGATAGTATATTTTTTAAACAAAATTTCAGAAAGTCAAATTTTCGGATCTGAAAAAGGTGCACTAATCATAAATAATGATATTGCATACAAAATCGATATAGAGAACGCAGAAAGAGACAGAATAAATGAAGATTTCTCGGCAATCGAAGATGGAGTCTGGTCAAGCGATGGAGAAAAATTTGCATATACAACTTCCGATTCATCATATGTACAAGTTCTGGACCAATTCAACGAAATTTATGACACAGAACTTCTAAAAGAAAACACGATCTACACCTGGAACTACGACAATGACCTCCTCTATATCACATTCCAAGACAACAGCTACAATTTTGGGGTCTTCAATCCGGAAGCCAATTCTTATACACAGATTTTTTCATCTTCGGAATTTGCAGAACTCCCAAACAGTTTAATTCCAACAAATAACGGAAGCAGGATTTACTTCAAAATTGGTAAAGAAAAGTTCGTTCTGATTTTAGAAAAATTTTAAGATTTTTTTAAGAAAATTTAATAATTATTTAATGTTTGCCTGCCATAGTTTTTGCCATTAACCAAAAAAAACATGGCAGGCAAAGTATTTTCATGCTCCTTTGCAGGGCTAGAGTGCAAAACAGTAGAAGTCCAAGCAGATATCAGCTCAGGCCTCCCTTCATTTTCAATAGTGGGACTTGGAGACACATCTGTTCAGGAATCAAAAGAGAGAGTCAGAACCAGTATAAAAAATAGCGGCGCAAAATTCCCGCTAACCAGAAAAACCATAAACCTGGCACCTGCCCAACTCCGAAAACAAGGTTCACATTTTGATCTCGCAATTGCCACATCAATTTTGCTCGCCGACAATCAAATTTCACCCCAAAAAATAACAAATTCAATGATAATAGGGGAACTCTCTCTAACCGGAAAAGTAAAAAGAATCACTGGTGCCCTCCCAATCACACAGCACGCAAAAGAAAAAGGATTTACTCGAATTTTCCTGCCAAAAGAAAACGCCCAAGAAGCCAGTTTCATTGAAGGAATAGAAATTTATCCCTTAACATCGTTCAAAGAACTCATCGAATATTGTCTCGGGCAAAAAGAGCTAAAACGGCAACCACATTCCAAAATACGCCATAGCAGAGCACACAGATCTTCGCTTTTTACAAACATTGTTGGCCTGGAAAAAGCAAAACGAGGCCTCCTCATCGCGGCGGCGGGCGGTCACAACACCCTCCTCTATGGCTCACCCGGCTGTGGGAAAACAGTAATCTGCAGAGCATTTCGCTCGCTCCTTACCGACATGACCAAATCCGAAATCCTCGAAACAACAACGATCTTTTCGATAGGTGGACTGCTAAATTCAGAAACTCCAATTATCAAAGAAAGATCCTTCAGAGAAGTACATCACACAGCCACTCTCTCCTCCATAATCGGAGGAGGAACCAAACCAAAACCCGGAGAAATTTCACTCGCCCACAATGGAGTTTTATTCCTCGATGAAATAGCAGAATTCCCAAAACAAATCCTAGAAGCCCTCAGACAACCACTCGAAGACAAACACGTAAACATAAATAGAATAAATTCATCCATGAAATTCCCCAGCAACTTCATCTTGCTCGCGACGATGAATCCTTGCCCATGTGGCTACAAAGGGGACAAAAAAATCCCATGCATATGCTCGCAGTCCAACGTCGAAAGATACCAAAAAAAGATCTCAGGCCCCCTCCTCGACCGCTTCGATATTTTCATAGAAGTAGCAAAAACTTCAATGGGCAAAATTTTCTCAGAAAAAGAAACCACGCAAATCGACTACCATAAATTTATAAATATAGCTTCAGAAATCCAAAAACAAAGATTCAAAAACCATCCCAGAATAAACAAAAACGCAGACATGAATCTCAAAGAAATCAAACGCACTTGCCAGCTCACCAAAGACTCAAAACTCCTCCTTAACCAAGCCTCAAAAAATCTAAAACTCTCAAATCGCGGTTACCTGAAAACGATAAAAATCGCCCGCACCATCGCCGACCTCGACCAAAGTGAAAAAATCCAACAGCACCATATCGCTGAAGCCATCCAATTCCGAAGCAAAACCTAAAACTACCTGGCCACAGCCACACTCAAATATTTACCCTTAATTGGGTAGTATTCATCAATACTAAATGGATCAATACCCGTGAATAGAACAATATCATCCGGACTCTCAATATCCATTCTAAATCTTTCACCGGTATGAACATCCTCACTCAAATCCACTAAAAGATACAAAGTCCGATAGTGATTCGGGTCAATAATCTCATTGATATTATTGAAAGAATAATATTCTCCAAAAGAACTGCCAACTTTCAGAATGTCTTGCCCGTCAGTGATATATGCCTTTTCAATAAATTCAGGCTCAATCCCTTCCAGTTTCAATTTCAAATCTTTTAAAATCACAGTCTCAGATCCGGCCTTGAAGTAAATCCCCATCAGCTCAGCACCTTCGGTACCCGGAGCCACGAATCCATTATAAGGATCATTAACAAATTTGAAAGTAAGCAACGAAGAACTCTCATTTTTGGAAGAAAACTCCTTCATCCCTGACTGGAAATCCACCAAAGGAGTGATATTACTCGCATTTACGGCATTACCATTCGCATGCATAACGCTCAGTATATAATCCTCAAAACCATCATTATACGAAAGCACCGCGATCGAAGCGACCATCATCGTGAATACAAAATACACTCTAATTATTTTCGCTATATTCATCAATTAGGTAATTTAAATAATTTTCAGTTGCCGGATTATCAGGATTGAAATATTCATCAAAGACAGTTCCTTTTGAACCGGCAAATAGAGATTCGACATAAGGGTAAATGTATTTTCCCTCGTCAACGTCTTCAAAATGCGGTGCACCCGGAACAATTTGTAAATCTGCATCATAATAATCCATCACAATGCGAAGAGCTTCCGCTCTATGCATTTCGCTATCGGGTTCATAAAAAGATGAATTAGTATTGAGTAATCCCAAATTAAAAAGAGTTTGAACTGCCGCAGAATAATCAGCTCCCTCATCAACATCCTCAAAATATGAAACACCATTATCGTAAGCGTCAATGTCAGCCTTCTCGGTGAATATTTCTGCAAACTCAGCTCTGGTAATTGGTGTTTGTGGTGGCAATAAAAGAATATTACTTATCGCATAATAACCTGTCTCAGGATTTGTAGCTTTAACAAATACGAATTTATTTTTTTCAGTAAAAAACGGATTTTCATCCAAATCCACAAAATGCGATTCGAGTTCTGTAGTGGCCTTAGAGTCGAAATAGCTTTGGACATTTCGTAAAGAATTTTTAATTCTATAATATCCATAAACCTCGTCCTGAGTATAAATTTCATCATATCTCAAATCATCCTTGGAATAATAAGCATCATCAGAAGAATAAATTTCAAATTCATGTTTCCAGATAGAAAAAGGAATTGAATTAAAATCCAAAACAATCGTTCCATCATTCAAAATTTCCTCAATCGCAATTGATTCGACCTTTGCGTCAGACTCAAAAATATCAACTACATATGTGTTGTTATCTTCGTAATAATCGGACTTATCAACAACCTCCACCTCAAACGGGAAAGTTCCTCCATTATATCTTCCATCAAGAACAAATTCGAAATTCCGAACAATATAAGTTTGATCTCTCATCAACGTAAACCCATCCTCTGTATTTGAAATCAAGACATGCTTTTGATCATCACCTCCATGCAAAAGAACCCTCTCATCGATAAGATGTCCACCATAGTTATGGATAATGACAGTCGCAGAATATTTATAAAAATTGAAACTATCGGTAGGATTATTTACTTTTTTGACAGACACGCTTTCAATAGACAAATCCGGTGGCTCCGGAGCATTTTCTTCTGCAATATTTTGCAAAATAGCGAGAAGCGAAGTTTCAAGAACCTTGAAACTACCTTTGCTGAAGTAAAATATCGAAATAGCGATAACCGAGATTAAAGCTATAATTATAAAAAGTTTTGGAATACCTATTTTTGTTTTCATTTTTATTTTTTTGAATCCTTAAATTCTAGCAGAAATAAGCGGTTTTATCAATGCTCAAGAGACGAAAACAGCACTATAATATAGACCTGAGCGGTTAAATATTGTATAGATACACTTACGCAATTAAAAAAAAGACTATATAATGTCGACCATGGAAAAATTCATAATAAAAGGAGGAAAAAAACTCTCGGGAGAAGTCATAGTCAGTGGCTCAAAAAACGCAACATTACCAATAATTTGCGCATCTTTACTTACAAAAGAAAAAATCACACTTCAAAACGTACCAAACATCGCAGATGTTCACACGATGATAGAAATAATAGAATCGCTTGGGGCGAAAACTTCATTCGAAAATAAAATCTTGGAAATAGATCCATCAGACCTGTCTCCGCAACAACTCCCGGACAGACTGATAGACAAAAT
>JAACEU010000046.1 GCA_011682355.1 Nitrospirota bacterium
GCATAACTACCAAGTAGATATTCAACCAGGTTGAAATCAAAGGCTACAAGCCCCCAATTGATCGCCCCGAGAACGGTCAGAACAAGCACCAACCACCATAAAATTTTCATAGGAATAGAGGTTAAAAAAATATTCCACACACATTATATGTCTGTGTCTACAAAAAAACAACAATAACTAGTATTCAACACCTCCAACCTGCCTCAATATACTCCTCGCAACCTCCTTTATATATTTTGAAACGATTTCAGTATCATTATCAGTTTCCCAAGCCTCCTCGGCTTTGTCGATAGCATCGTTTGCCCATTTTTCAGCTCCAACATAATTCCCTTGTGCTCCCAAAAGAAAAGATTGCACCAAATAGTCATAAGCCTTCGCTAATTTTGCAATACCCAAAATCACATCATCTCCGGGCGCATTCTCCATAGCCTGCTGAGTAAGATCCACAGCCAACTCAGAAGCTTCTTTCGCTTTATCAATCTTGCCCACTCCGACATAAGCATCAATCTGAATCATTTCCAATTCCGCCGCATCAAGCAAAAGTTGAGTATTATCTTCTCCTTTAACAAGCATCAACAAATAAAGCATCTTCGAAACCTCACCTCTGGTCAAAGCCTTATCCGGTCCCAACCCTCCTTGTGAATTCAACTCGGTAACTCCGATCAAAACCGCATAATTCAAATACGGGACAAACCACGCATCCACAGGAACATCATTGGCCGTTGTAGACACAGCACCGGCCAAAGCACTATCCTCTATCTCATTCGCCTCCAAAAGCATCTTCAAAAATTCAGCCTTATTAACATCCCTTTCACCATGAAATCCCCCATCAACACCATCACCCTTCACAATCTCCAATTCATATCCCTTATTTACATAAGATTTGTACCACGCATCCGCAGGAACATCATAAAAAATATCATCCCGGCTCGCATCAGAAGAATCTACATCCGAACCCACAAAAATCACCTTCAACGCCTCCGCCCGATTTATTGTATTGTCAGGGCGAAACGACCCATCTGAGTACCCATTCAACACTCCAATCCGAGTCAAATATGTAATAGCAACATAATAATCATGATCGTTTTCCAAATCAGTAAATTCATTTGCAAATACAGTCGCCTGAAAAGCAAAAATCAACACGCATACTGATACAACAATGGAAATTAATTTTTTCATATTCTTAGGATATTCTTAGGATGAGCTTTCCAAAGTCTAACATTTATGCTCACTTTTGCAAAACGACCAAAACGACTTGACAAAACGCCGAAAGCCTGCGACAATCGCGACTTATATAATGACCAAAGCTAGCTATGGGAACCCCAGAAGACCCAGACAATCAATCACACAGAGCAGAAACTCCTGTAGTTTCTACTCCGTTCAGTGGTCCTGCCGCTCAAACAGATCCGGGATATAAACCCAATCTTAAAACACCGGTAATAATGGGACTTGGAGCAGAAATTGATGCCATACTTTCTAAAGATCTCCCCACAGCTGAAGATCCAGCCACAACAGAAACCCCGCCCACAGCAAATGAAATAATCGAAGAACTACTCGTCCTGAGTAACTTATCTCAACAGCAAATTTACGACTCTTTAAATGAAGAGATGGACAAAATCGACCCAAATGACGCTCAAGAGTTGTGGGTTACCGCCATTCAATATATGAACGAAATTGTTGGAAGTGCATTTGGTAATCTTAAAAAAATCATTGAAAGAAAAGCAGACGAAATTAATGAGCAGCAACTTCTTTCCAATCTTCAATTTTGTTGGCAAAAAATCCTTTCCAAGGAAGGAAAAATACTTGTCATTGAAGAAATGCGAGCCCTTATAAACAGCACTGACGACGATGATCTCAAAAAAAGACTATTTTGGGGATTCGTATTAAGTATTATTAACGCAACAACAAGCCAAGACGACGAAGAACCTTGCATAGGAATTTCGAATAAAATGCGAACAAAGCTACAAAAAGCAAAAGCACCGCAAGGCGAAGATTCAAAACCATTTCCCCAAAAAATCTCTCTGGAAATACTGCTACCATCAAATAAAACTTATACAGAAATACATAATTTTCTATCCTCAAAAAAATCAATCACCACAGGAAATGAACACATAATTGCAGAAGTAATGCTTGAAATACTCGAACAAGACTTTTTTACAGACGAACAATGGGAAAAAATCACCCGAAGCGGCAACCAAACAGAATATATTAGAATGTGTAATGAACTAAGCAAAGAAGCCAAAGCTCAAATTCTAGAAAGAGCAAACGGAGAAAAAATCACACCTTCACCGGAAATGCTCACAGCTTATGTTAGAGCATGGAATAAAATAATCTACCCTCGCCTACTTGCTTGGGGAGAAATCCTCTATTCAACCAAACTGCTTTTACCAAAAGTGGAGTTACATTCCTAAAGTCGAATCAGTCAACTCCTCTTGACTTTTTTGCTTATTGTTGTAATATATCTACTATTTTTACGTTAAATGTATACATGAAGAACAACAGAACTGCACAACCAGGTGAAAAGTCCCCGGAGGCCAAGAAACTGAATCTCTACCAACAATGCTTAAAAACAGCCACAAAACTCACTTCCGAAGACAGAGAAGCATTAGAAAAAATGGATTCCGACCCACTTATTCAAGCATTATTTAGAGATTTAAAAGACGTTGCATTCGCAGAAGAAGATTTCATTGGTAAATATTACAAAATGATTGGTGATTACCTCAAAGAACAACTAAGAAATACAGACACAGAAGCTAAACGAGAAAGATGTCAATTTCTTAGAGTCGTTGAAGTAAATCTTCTACCAAAGTTGGAACAACTCACCAGAGGAGCTAGAGCAAATAAAACCCAAAGAAATCAAGCTACATTAGAAGCAATAATGGATAGATGGAGAACACAATTTGGAGAACGCAAATCCTTAACTACCGACCCAAAAATACCGATTGCAGCTATTGTAAGCAGTACGAAGACTTCTATGGGGCTACCTGCGATCCAAACTCCGGTTCCAAAACAACCGACAAAACAACCTGCAAAAACACTATTTGGAATGCCAGCATTTGATCCACCAGCCACTCCTGTACACACTTATTCAGAAGCTAAAATTTCACCGGCACAAGTTGCTATTGGAGAACCCACACCCATGCCGCAACCTCGACGACAAAGACTAGTCACAGAACCTGGAATCCCCGCTACAGAATCTACCGATGTAGCACCAATTATAGATGCACCAATCAACAACACATCGCAAGATGCCGCAACAATACAAAAATTGGTAGCTTCTGCAATAGTAGACCTTCCCCCAAAAGATAACTTATCCCCAAACAATTATGGACAAAGACATCTTCAAACACTAAGGCAACAACGACGAAAAAACGCCAGAATAATGTACAACAATCCAAACCTAACGATTTCAGACATTTTAAGAATATCTATCGATAATAGGGAAACAACCGGTAGAGACCTACAAGAAGAAATGGCAAAAAGTTTCCAAATTTTAAAAGCAGAAATCACAAGTTCAAACAATTTAGACGAAAAACTTCAACAAAAAATACTCCAATGCATAAGAACCGCTTTCAAAAGAGTAGTAAGTACTCAATACAGAAAAAGACTTGTTCATGAATTTTTCGATCTTCTAAAATCAATAAAAAACGCAAACAAACGTAAAATAATTATCCAAATGTTCGAACTGGCACTATCAAGCAAACCGGAGTTCAAACAACCAATCCAACCATCAGAAAAAATGCAAAGAATTTACGAAAAAAGCGAAACAAAGGCCCCAAAAAGGGCTTCGCCAGCAGTATTCACACAAGCTCTAGAAACATTAGACCAAACAGAACTGGCAGAAATGCCGAAAAACCTTAAAGGTTCGTTACTATCATTATTCACAATATCTCAAAAACTAGGACTGAACCATATGCCAATGAGTGGAGCAACCCCACACAGCATAGCTAGCATGCAAGACCAAGACTTCGCAATGACATGTTACCAAACGCTAAATATGTTAAGAGAAGTTGATAAAAAAGTAGGGACCTGGACAAACCCAAAAACATGGGTAGGACAAGGTAGAAAAGCAAGAAAATTCATCGCAAAATTAAAGAAAATTCTACCTGAAGAAATGGCGATAATGGAGCAATTACTCTACTCCGATGTATTCATCCCCAGAGAACTTATCCCAAATTCTTGATCTCTTTTCCATTCACAAAAATCCGCATAGAAGGAGCGGCCTGTATTTTCATCAAACCCTCTTCCTCTTTTACATCTATCTCAAATGGTTTCAAAGGAACTTCTTCCAACAATTTGAACAATTTTTCCCTTTCCTGAGCCAAACCCTCTTCCGCTTTCAGCCTCATTTCCCTAAGTTCATTATAAAACTCACTCTTCTGCAAATCTTCCAGAGCATCCTCTTCCATATCCTTCACCTGCAGTCGCATTTCCTTCAATCCCCTCTTTAGATCTTGATATTGTTCGTCTTCAATCTTTTCTTCCACCTTCATATCCTTTTTGATACCCTTCAATTTTTCTTCGCGCTTGCGAACTTCCTGAATTGCTAACTGAATCTTGTCATGAACCATAGTTTTGAATGAGTTTAAAAATAAAGTAGATCAATTTAACCACATAATTCCTCCAAACACAAACTATCAAAATTCCCTCACAAAACGGTTGTCACAAAATCCGTTTCGTGCTATAATTGTTAGAAGAAAAAAATAAAAACAAAAACTAAATCCTATTTGATGGGAAAATTGAAGAATAAACTAGCGTCAATCATTAGAGCAAGCAAGGGATATAAATACTTCCCGCATGTAATAGTTGCGACTGCTTTGGTTATAAGTTTTGCTGTTGTTACTGCGGTTAATCCAGTAAAAGGATTGATCAGTACGCTCTCTTCCGGCATGGCAGACAACCCGCACCTTGTGGGTTACTGGCCTCTTGATAGTGACGCCAAGGATGAATCCGGAAACAATAACCACGGAACTGTTTCGGGTGCTGTTTTCGTTTATGGAGGTCATGATAATGAAGCACTTTATTTTGACGGTAATGACGACGTGTTGACTACTGCACTCGAAATTGATGAATCTTCGGACTCTTCAGGTGCAACATTTGCCGCCTGGGTAAAAACAGATTTACACCCAACATGGAAGCCAACGGAAAAGAGTGCAATTATCAGTACCGATGAAGGTGGACATGCTTGGTCTTTAATGATAAATAAAGCCGATTGGAGCTATTATAACGGAACAGAAGAAGAAACACCGAATATAGAGGCGGAACTCTACACATGGACACACGTGACTAGTGTTTTCGATCCTAACGGAAACAATGGAAGTGGCACATCATCTTTCTATGTAAATGGTGAAAAAGTGCACGATGGGGCAATAGGATACAAAAACTCAAGCAATACTGTCAGATTTGGAGACAGCACGCTTTATGATGAAAGCTTCAAGGGACGTATTGACGAAATATATATTTACGACGTTCCGCTAAGCGATTCGCAAGTCTTCTCGCTTTACTCCGGAAACGAAGTAATACCGGACGGTAGCCCTGTCAACAACCCTGTCGACAATAATGACAACAGTATCATTATAGATAGTGGCGTCGAAGAAGCAGTAATCCCTGAAGACACAGCAGACAACAAGCTCATTATTGATAAAGACATCGAAGA
>JAACEU010000002.1 GCA_011682355.1 Nitrospirota bacterium
AAACGTCAAAGGCATTGGAAAAACCAAAGGATTAAGTGCAAAACTAAAACTCATTTGGCTCACAATCTTTTCAGCCGTTGGAGGATGGTGGTTCTTTAGCAAACTCGGATTTGACTCTATAAACATTCCAATTGTAGGAATAGATGCGATCAAAGTCGGTTGGTGGTACATTCCAATTTTCATTTTAGTAATAATAGCTACAGCAAATTCAGTAAACTTTACAGATGGACTGGACGGACTCGCAAGCGGCCTCTTGATTATGGCATTTGGAGCATTTGGAATAATTGCATACGCAGAAGGCTTATTGATCCTTGCAACACTATGTATGGTCATCGTAGGAGCCCTACTGGCCTTCCTTTGGTTCAACATTCCCCCCGCAAAGTTCTATATGGGTGACACGGGCTCGCTGGCCCTGGGAGCCACACTGGGAGTCATAGCCATGCTCACAAGCCAAACTCTCACATTACCAATAATCGGATTTATATTTGTAATTGAAACTCTATCGGTAATAATTCAGCTAATATCAAAGAAACTTTTCAAAAGAAAAGTATTCAAAATCGCCCCAATCCACCATCACTTCGAACAATCCGGATGGAAAGAATCCACAGTAGTCATGAGATTCTGGATCGTAGGTGGAATAATGACTGTATTTGGAACAATCTTCGGTCTAATCAATGTCTTCTTTTAACAAAGGCGAAAGAGGTTTGTCACCTTCAATTACTACTCCATATTCCGCTTCAATAACCGGTTCCATTTTCTCTATTTCATCCAATAGCTTAATCCCAACCTCAACATCGTCAATCAACTCATTTTTCAAATCCTTCTCCTCTTCATCATCAATAGAATCAATAACTTTAATCACATTATCAACACCATCCTTGTAATCACCCACAATTTGCATAGCCAATTCCTCATCACCCTTCTCAAGAACATCTTCAGCTTCTGACAATTTTGAAAGTACCTGTCCACTCTTTACAACTATCTCCTCATCCACATCATCAGCTATCAAAATCTCCAATTCCCCAACAGTTTCTTTAATCTCATATGAAGGCGAATCCGGCAAAACAAGACTTAAATTTTTCTTTTGCAATAAAATTTTATCCTCAACATACTGCTCCAATTCCTCAGCATATTCATAATCAGTAGTTCTTACGTCCTCAACAAAATTCACATAATCGACAACCATATCGGAATAAGAAGAAATTGCTTGCTCAACAGCAATGCTATCCTCAATAGTAATATTAGAATCATTTAGTTTAACCTCAGCGGCAATAAGTTTCTTCTCCGCTAAATCAAGCCGCATCTTCATCTCCTTAATATCATCAAAAGTCATGAGAAGAAGAGCGTTTTCCGTAAAAGAATTTTTTCCATCAAAATCATCCTCAACATCAACTCCGGATGCATCAATTTTTGTAGCCAACACTGTTTCCTCAACCTCTGCGACATAAATTTTGTCATTATCAAGATTCCCCTTTACCCAATCTGACGCCTTATCTTCCTCCTCAATCTTCGTAACCTCAACATAACTCTCTTGACCTAAAACAGCCTTTTCCCCACTCACTACAGTTTCAACAACCTTTGGAGTAACCACTTCCACAACATTCTTATACACATCTACTTCAACATCAGCATCAAAAACACTCACGTTAAACGCAGCTTTCCTGGTTGCGGTGAATACATCTGAATATTGAATAACAAACAATGATTTTTTCTCAACCAAATTAAGAACCTTTGACCACATATTTCCACTCAAAAGATCAATTTCAACATAACTTGTAACAATACTCTCAACCGGTCTATACAAAACATCAATCACAATCTCAGTCTCGCCAGACAATCGGCTAACACTATCATCAAAAAACCTTATTGTAGCCTTTCCATCAGCTCCCGTAACAATCCTATCCTTTTCAAAAATCCTCATATCTTTCTCCAGCTCTATCATTTCCCCATCTCTCTCAACAGAAACCTCTCCCTCAAATGAATCCAAAACAGTAAATCCACTGGCATAGACAACATCTGTACTCACTCCCATGAACATAAACATTGTAAATGTCACGAAAAAAAGCATTGCCACCGCCACAAGCTTCTTCTGGAAAAGGAAAAAATTGGTAATTGTAAATTTCTTTTGCTGTGTCTTTTCTATTAACGCAAAAACACGCTCTTTAATCCGAGCCCTAACATCAACTCCCAAGCTAAACCTTATGCCTTGATGCACAATAGCCTCCACAAGTGGAACCTCTAATTGAGATTGAATTCTACTTCTAAGAGCAAGTTTCCTTGCTTCGTCAAGTTTAGGTTTCTGAACTCCTTTTAAAGCCTCACCCAAAGCTTCCAGTGCCAGTTGTTCTTGATTGTCTTCCATATTATTGTTTAATGCAGCTTTGCAAACGATAATTTATACTTGGTGTTACACTAAAACTCATACTTGATTCCCATGTCCAACATCTCTTTTTTCAAAGCTTTTAAAGCTCTATGCTGAAGTATTCTCAAGCTACCCTCACTTTTGCCCAAAATCTGAGCAATTTCAGTATTAGTCAGTTCATTAATAAATTTGTACAAAATTATGTCTTGATAGCTTTGTTTCAAGTTCTTCATAGCTCCCTTCAAATTATCTTTATCCAAACTTCGTTCAGCCATACGAATAGCATTATGTTCCCTATCCTTAGTTGGAACATCTATGCCCAATTCACTATAATCCCTGTCTTTTTTTGATCGATAATAATCAACCACAAGATTATGAGCAATTCTGTATACCCATGCCGAAAATGAGTTCTTTTTCTTAACTTTATACTTATCAATATTTTCCCACACTTTCATAAACACAATCTCGACCAAATCCTCCGCATCCGTTGATTTAACACGATAAAACACATATCGAAAAATCTGGTCGATAAAAAGATCATAAAGTTGCGAAAATGCGTCATGGTCACCTTCTTTCACTCGAACGACCAAGGCTTCTGTTTGAACTTTCTTGTTTTTCTTCTCATCATTTGACATTAAAAAAAGTTAATCGAGCACAAATACTAAACATCAAAACTACAAAAAAGTCAAGGCACGAACGGATATGTTGATAATTTCCGGAAAAAACATTATATTCCCCTCGAACCATATTTTTTAACTCATTTATCATGGCAATCACAAAGGAAGAATTTACTAAGGAACTAAACAAAGATCTCGAATATGAATATGCTGCTGCTATACAATACGTACAACATGCCGCTGTTATTACAGGTCCGGAGTATGATGCTATTGCGAAAGAACTAGTTGTGCATTCTAATGAAGAAATGATGCACGCAAACATGATTTCTGTTGCCATCACAGACTTGGGAGGAATTCCTACAGTTGACGTTGACGAAAGACACGTTTCGCAGGTATCAAAAGAGATGCTGGAACAAGACCTCGCAGGCGAAGAAACAGCAATCAAACGTTACAAAGAAAGAGTTGCACAAGCACGAGAACTAGGCGAATTTGGACAAGCAAGAGTTCTAGAACAAATCCTTATGGACGAAGAGGAACACAGAAGAGACCTAATGAGCTCACTGGGAAGATAAATATTCTTCACATCTCGCAACTTCTTCCTTACTTCCGATAAATATTGGAGTTCTTTGATCTAATTTTTCCACAGTCTTTTCCAATATTCGAACATTTCCATCTGTTGAAGCACCACCGGCCTGCTCCATAAGCAAACTCATTGGCGCACATTCATACAAAATTCTTAGCTTTCCATTTGGAGCATCCTCATAACCCGGATAAGAGAAAATTCCCTTACCTTTCAGAAGAATTGAATTAATATCCGGCACCATTCCCCCACTATATCGCAACGTGTATTGTTCTTTCATCCAATATGTCACCAACTTCAAATAATCCTCACGCACAGCACAAGCTCTCAAATTTCCCGGAGCAAACATTTTCCCCTCACCGACCCGAATATCACCCTTACACATCACAAATTCTCCTTTGTCATCCATCTGAAATTTCACAACCCCCTTTTTCACAGTCAAAATCATCGTAGTACTCGGCCCATAAACCGCAATCATCGACGCAAGCTGATCATCACCCTTCACCCCAACAAAAGTATCCGTCTTGTAAATCCCAACGATCGTTCCAACCGTCAAATTCACATCCACCAATGATGAACCATCCAAAGGATCATAACAAACAGCGTATTCCCCTTTCGAAGACCCCGCCGTGGCGGTGGCTCCAACGTCCATCTCGTCAGGTAATTCCTCCGACGCTACCACCCCCACATATTCATTTTTCTTGAATAATTCTCCCAAAATTTCGTCGCTCAAAACATCCAAAGCCAACTGCTCCTCCCCATAAATATTCTCAGTACCCGCTTTTCCTTTGTCAGAAATCTTTATCGCCTCAGAAATACTTGCCACCCCTTCCTTCAAAGACATAAAAATAGAATGAAGTTCATCGCCCACCCCTTGTTCCTTCAAATATTTACTTAATGTCTGCATATTATTTTTTGTTAAACCACCTTAATAAATCCTGAATTCTACTCACATATCCCCATTCATTATCGTACCAAGCAATCACTTTCACATAACCACCCGGCATAACTTTTGTACTTAATGTATCAATAATCGAAGAACGACTATCTTTCCTGAAATCAATTGAAACCAAAGGTTCATCTTCCGTCCCAAGAACCCTTTTCATTTCACCTTTTTCATATTTCTTGAAAGCTCCATTCACATCCTCCACGCTGACATCCTTCCCCAACTTCGCCACCACATCCACACAAGAAACGGTAGGCACCGGCACACGAAATGCCATCCCATCAACTTTTCCTTCAAGATCGGGAATCACACGACCAAGAGACTTCATAGCACCTGTAGTTGTTGGGATTATTGACTCCGTAGTCGCACGTGCACGCCGAAAATCTTTTGGGTTCGAATTATCAAGCAAGTTTTGTGTAAATGTAAACGCATGAATTGTAGTCACAAATGACATCTCGACCCCAAAAGTTTCATGCAACACTTTCATCAGGGGAGCCAAACAATTTGTAGTACAAGAAGCGTTTGAAATCACTCTGTAATCTTTTGGATCAAATTCTTTCTCATTCACCCCCATCACAATATTTGGGACATCAGATTCCTTGCAAGGAGCCGTGATCAAAACCTTCTTTGCCCCGGCCTTCAAATGCTTCTCCACATCGGCCTTCAATGTGAATTTTCCGGTAGATTCGATCACCACATCAATATCATGCTTTGCCCAATTAAGATCCGCCGGATCCTTGATCTGATAAACATGAACGATTTTTCCATTCACCTTTAAATCACCCCCACCTGCCCCACCCTGGCGGTGGTCCACCTGAATATCCGCATCACACTTCCCATAAAGAGAATCGTGCTTCAATAAATGCGCATGAGAATCAGCCTTCGCTCGACTATTTATTGCTACAACTTCAATATCATCAGTTTCCAAAACTTGTCTGTGAAAATCTCGACCAATTCGACCATAACCGTTTATTGCAACTTTTATAGGCATTTCTTTTGTTGTTTATTTGATAAGCTCACTTCTTGTATAATTCCGATTTTCCACTACCCAAAAATGCATCTCGCATCATCATGGCAACATGCTCAGTCATTTCTTTTTCCGCTTCTGTGAAATCAATCTTATTCCATTCTTCTTCAAACTGATCCAATACTTTTCGACGCGGTTTATCCAGCTCTTCACCACGAGCATCCATTCTATCAAGCAGATCTTGTGGGAAATGTTTGAACCAAATGTCAGAAATAGATGTAGCATAGTTAAATTTGCGCGCTCCGTTCTCAACACACTTATTGAATACTTCAGGAGTAAGTCCGCTACCTCCATGCATTACGCCATAAGCCCCGAGCGATCTAACACCTACGCATATTTCCTTTATTCTATCAAAACCGATAATAGGCTGCTTCAAATAGTTCCCATGCCCATTCCCTACAAAAAACGCAATCGCATCCGCTCCGGTTTCTTCAATAAGTCTTTTACAATCTTCCGCTTTTGAATAATATTGCTCGATAGTTTCCTCAACATTCGGATCAGCCAAAGCCGCCGCGTTTCCGATTTCCCCATCCTCAACTTCCAAAGAAATCCCCAGAGGGTGAACCTTCGCCGAAACTTCCTTGCATTTAGCTATATTTTCATCTAATGGAAGCTTGGATAGATCAACTTCAGCCGAAGAAAACCCGGCCTCAATCGTTCGTTGGATACATCCATCAACATCTTTTTGAATATGATCATGATGAAGACAAACCGGCACGCTGTAGCCATATTTTTCGATCATTTTCTCAATAGCAGGATAAGCAAAACCGGCCAATCTCTCCGGCAGCATATTACAATAAACCGCTTCGCTCTCAGCAATTTCCAAAATCACAGGAGATTTTTCCTGCCAAGCCGCCTCAATAACAGCATTTAATATAAAACGACTCCTCGCATTACACGCAGGAATTCCAAATCCGTGCTCATCCGCAACAGAAAGAAGAGTTTGTAAATTCGACAAAGTGTATCCCCCTGCCATTTCTCGCACATGAGGATTATTTGCCTTAGAAAATTCAGCAACCGCCATAGTTCATAGGTTAAAATTGCTTTGAGAATAATAGAATCAACTAATAAACTCAACCATAAAATCATAACCTATTTACTGGCAATTGCCGTATCGCTGTTCAGATAAACGATTTGATTTGGTTTTTTCATTGACTGAACCTTCGAAGATTGCTGAATGTAATTTAGAGAACGAACTTGGGAGATTTGCATGTCCACCCTTTCACTCTCCTTAACAATTTCCTGATGGGCAGACTCAAGAGAATTGAGAACATAACCTTTTGTTACTTGTCGTGCAGAAAACATTAATGCTATCACCGTAATAAGCGCAACAAACACAACAAGAGAAGTAATCAGAAATGCAGGACCGAGTTCGAGTTTCGGAAATAACCGACGAATCAGACTTCGTCTATACTCTGTACCTCGATTAAGAATGAGTTGTGACATTTATTTTGTGATAGGAATGAATGAGTTTGGGGAAGGAACCTATGCGTTCCTCAGTTTTTCGTAAGCTCTTAGTTTTGCGCTTCTACTCCGTGGATTTTCTTCAATCTCTTGGTCAGTGGGAATTACCGGTTTTTTTGTAAGCTTTTTCACTATAGGATCGCCGAATGTTTGATATATAGATTGTTCTTTCGTAGCCGGCGGTTTTTCCAATTCTTTAAAAAACTTCTTTACAATGCGATCTTCGAGTGAGTGGTAGGAAATTACAACAACCCTTCCGCCAACCTTCATAACCTCAATCGACTGTTCAAGCGCTTCTTTCAAAGCGTTGAGTTCATCGTTTACTTCGATCCGGAGGGCTTGAAATATTTTGGTGGCCGGGTGTGTTTTTGATGCTCTCTTCGATCTCTTTCTTGGGAGAATCGCCTCTAGAAAGTCAGCAAATTCAGTTGTTGTACTAAATTTTTTATCGCTCCTTCTAGAACATATCTCCCTGGCAACCTTTCTAGACATTTTTTCCTCTCCGTATTCGAAGAAAATTTTAATCAATTCCTCCTCAGAGTAAGTATTTATAACTTTCTCCGCAGTCAGCTCTCCTTGTGAATTAAATCTCATATCCAGAGGACCTTCTTTTGAAAAAGAGAATCCTCTACTCGCATCATCCACATGTGGAGAAGAAAGGCCAAGATCAAACAGAATTGCATCAACTCCGCGGCTGGTAATCCTACTTTTCAAGTGTCGAAAATTATCGTAAATGTAATCAATTTGTTTTTTATAGCTCTCTAATCTCTTTTTCGCCTCTTCCAGGTTCCTTTCATCCTGTTCAAAAGCAATCAATCTTCCATCTTCTCCAATACTTTTGAGAATATCTTTAGAATGTCCACCTAAACCTAACGTTGCATCTACTACTACTTCTCCACCTTTCAAATTTAGATATTTTTGAACATCATTTTTTAAAACTGATAAATGTTCCATTTCGGCTTAAAATAAAGTATTTCTACACTGTCCCCTTCCTTGATGTTCAAAACTTGTGCGCAAACTGTGTATAATTTTTTTACACCAAGCTTACGTCTAAAATTAAGCCAAAACGCCATTCCCGTCAACAACATAAACAACGAAAAGTACAAAAAAACTAGTCAAAACCGAAGCAAAACCAGCACCTTTCAGCTTAAAACAGACAAAACATACTCCATATAAAAAGGTTTGGCATATCCTGTCGTTGTAGTATAACTTTTTTGCACAAATTAATACTTGAACTCCTGTACCCGCTCATCAATCACATTTTTTATATTAAATTTTTCTGGTTCTTTGCTAACTCTCCAATGCTTGGATGGCATATCTTCATTTTGTATTAGCCCCATATGTGCAAGATCGTGATGAGCTTTGCAGAGTGGCATAATTTTTTCCGGATCATGTTTTTTTGAAAGAGCAAACCGATCTGTATGATGCAAGACTTCCGATTTTCTGGTACATCTAGGAAAACAACAAGTACCATTTGTAGCAGCAAAAATATTTTGCCTTATTTTTGCTGGAACATACCTGGATTTAGCTTTTTCTGGAATAGTTTTCTTTATTTCTTGCCTTTTCTTCTCTACTCGAGCCCTCCATATACTTAAAAGTTGTTTCATCAACGAATTCCAATCCCCTTGCCCTTTCAATTTTTGCAACTCCTCCACCACCTCTTCATCCAAATCCATAAAAACCGCCATTTTTTTATAGAAATCGGCGGAGTTACTCTTCAGTGTTGACATATCTCCAACACCACCCTCTAACTTTTCCATATGGAAAAGTTCTTCAACGTTTTCGCCATCTGTCACTTCGAAGAGATTTAAAGATTTTTCCTCCTCCAATTCAAATTTCTTCTTATACTCCCTGACATATACCTCCAAGGAATTAACGCCCATTGTCCTTGCCTTTTCCGCCCAAAATTTATCCGTCTCAACAGTAGCTATCGACACAGCCGGTCTTACAGAATTTAAACCCTTTTCTTTCGCCACCTTTGCCAACTCAGGCTTATCCTTTAACTTATCAAACATCCACAAACTTCTATCCACTTTCATCTGACTCATTCTCACAATCTTTGCCGCATATTCATAAAGTGAAGAAAATCCCAATTTTTCCCATATCCGCAACTCTTCTACCCTTGGCAGCAATAACTCACATTCATGAATCCACTTTTTCGCTTTCTCCCCACAAAACAAAAACTTCTCATGTACCTCAGCTTCATTTTTACTCAATTTCTTCATACCACCACCCTAACAACCAAACATTAAAAAATTATTAAAAAAACTTAAAAAAATTCTAAAATCTCTTTACCTCTCAAAAAATAAAGAGTTAAATTGAACTTATGATTCCAGAATTAATAGTCTTTTTCACCGCAATGACTCCCTTTCTCGAACTCAAACTCGCAATTCCGGTAGGAATGGGACTTGGACTTTCCACTACAACAATTTTCCTATTCGCTATTCCGGGAGCAATTCTGCCAGGAGCAATAATGCTGGCCTTAATCGGACCAATTTCGAAATTTTTACGAAAAAGGTCAAAATTCATGGACAATTTCTTCGAAAAACTATTTAGTAAAACAAGAAAAGAACACACAAAAAGATTCAACAAGTACGAAACGGTACTCATTATAATACTAATCGCCACACCTCTCCCGGGAAGTGGAACCAGCGTAGCCGCATTAATCTCATTTGTGTTTGGCGTCGACTACTGGAAAAGTATAACTCTAATGCTAACGGGAACAATTATTGGAGCAATGCTGGTAACCGCCGGTTTTGGTTCAATATTCAAGATTCTAGACCTCCTCGCTTAAATCAATATCCCCCTGACGAAGCACTTGAACATTATCCCCTTCCACCTTCACAACAGTTGAAGGCTTATTTTTCAAAAGCTCTCCTCCATCAATAATCAAATCAACCCCCTCAAGCCCTTCAGCCACATACAAAGGTTCCCCTCCTGACTTGTTTGCGCTGGTAGTGGTAATAGGACCACCAAATTCCCGAACCATTTCCATACTAAAAGTATCTGACGAATTTCTAATAGAAACAAAATCATGCCCCTTATTCAAAAACTCGGGTAAAGACTTTTTCCTCGGAACAACAACAGACAAAGCCCCAGGCCAATACTTCCGCGCCAACTCACCGGCTTTTTCAGAAAAAACCCCATATTCCTGCGCCATATCAAGACCATCAACCAAAATGCTCAAAGGCTTATCCGCATCACGTCCCTTCAATTTATACAACTTCTGCAAAACGTTTTCATTAAAAACATCCACCGCCAATCCATAGCAAGTTTCAGTCGGATGCATCACAACTCCTCCACTCCGTAAAACCTCAACTGCACGCGAAACCGCATTCTCATCTGTTATTTTGATCTTTTCCATAATTCTTATATACATTATACTTCACCCACAAACAATAACCTTTTTAAAAATGAAACCAAAAGTTGCAATAAACGGCTTCGGAAGAATAGGCCGTCAAGTTTTCCGAATAAACCTGGAAAAAGACTACTTCGACATAGTGGCAATCAATGATCTTTCTGACGCCAAAACAATGGCACACTTGTTGAAATATGACTCAAACTACGGAATTCTACCGCACAAAGTAGAAGATGAAGACAAAGACATAGTAGTAGATGGAAAAAAATACGACGTATTCACAGAAAGAGATCCGGAAAAACTCCCATGGAAAGAACATGACGTAGATGTGGTAATCGAAGCAACAGGAGTATTCCGAACACGCGAAGGAGCCACAAAGCACCTAACCGCAGGAGCAAAAAAAGTAATCCTAACAGCTCCGGGAAAAGACGAAATAGATTTCACCACAGTTCTGGGAGTAAATGATGGAGATTATGATCCCGAAAACCATCACATCGTATCAAACGCCTCCTGCACCACAAACTGCCTCGCACCAATTGCAAAAGTCCTGAACAACACATTTGGAATAGAAAAAGGATTAATGACTACGATCCACTCCTACACCTCCAGTCAAAAAATCCTCGACATGTCAAACAAAGACCTAAGAAGAGCCCGAGCCGCAGGAGAATCCATGATCCCAACAACAACCGGTGCCGCAAAAGCGGTTGCACTGGTATTACCGGAACTTAAAGGAAAACTAAACGGAATGGCAATCCGCATCCCAACCCCAACGGTTTCGCTTGTAGACCTAACTTTCGTATCCGAAAAATCCACTTCGGTAGAAGAAGTAAACTCAGCCTTGAAAGCCGCGGCAGACGGACCAATGAAAGAATATCTCGGATACAGCAATGAACCACTCGTCTCAATCGACTACAAAGGAAATCCACACTCATCAACAGTCGACGCCCTCTCCACAGAAGTAATCGGCGACAACCTCGTCAAAGTCCTCTCCTGGTACGACAACGAATGGGGCTACAGTTCAAGAATTGTAGATTTGGTGAAATTGATTGGCAGCCGCGAAGCGCAGCGAAGCGGCCCTTACAAAACATAAGCTTAATACTCACCTTGAACTCTCAAAATTAGCACTGTATAATACCTAGTGCTAATTTACTGTGAGCGCACAATGCGAGCTTACCAAAAAAAATATGTCCGAAGAACGCAAAAAAAGAGTATTACAGGCAATCGTAAAACATTTTGTCGAAACCGCTGAACCCGTGGGATCAAACACCATACTAGTCAGCTACCAATTTCACGTATCCCCCGCCACAATCAGAAACGATATGATGTCGCTCGAAAAGGAAGGGTTCATTTCCCAACCACACACTTCAGCGGGAAGAGTACCGACAGACAAAGGATACAGAGCATTTGTTGATGAAATTGCCGACTTCGAAAAAGCACGAAAAGAAGCACAAAAAGCCCTCGTACAAATCAGAAAAGAACACAAAACTCAAAAAATCAGAGAACGCTTACACGAAGCAGTTTCTCTAATGGCAAGAGCCACAAACCTCGTAAGTTTCGCAACAACCCCCGACAACGACCGAACATTCTTTCTGGGAATGTCGAACGTCCTGCGACAACCGGAATTCGCCCAAGACTCAGTACGAGCATGCGAAGTAATCGAAGTTCTCGAAAAACACGACAATTTCGTAAACACACTAAATGATCTCGAAATAACCGACAAAATAAAAGCATTCATAGGAGAAGAAAACATTCTCCCTCAAACACAAAGTTGTTCAATAATCGTAACAAAATACCAAAAAGACGGCTTCGAAGGTTATTTCGGAGTACTCGGACCAAAACGTATGCGTTACGCTTTCAATATCGTAATGGTCGAAGAAATTAAAAAACTATTAAATGAATCCTAAAAAAACCACCAAAAAACAAGACAAAACCGACGAAACCAAGGCAGAACTTGAACAAATGACCGAAATGGCAAAACGAGCCATGGCAGATCTGCAAAACCTAAAACGCCGTCAGGAAGAAGAAAAATTCCACTGGATAAAAATGGCAAACGCCGATTTGATAAAAAAACTCCTCCCAATATTGGACAACCTCGATCTTGCAAAAAAACACATGCCGAAAGGCGCTGAAGGTTGGTACAAAGGCATCGAAATGTCCATAAATCAAATGCAACAGGCAATGCAAGACTCCGGACTAACTCCCCTGGAAACGGTCGGCCAACCATTCGACCCTGACAAACATGAAGCAATCGCCCAAGGACCTGGAAATAAAGACGTCGTAATCGAAGAATTCGAAAAAGGATACACACTTGGAGATTTTATTATTCGTCACGCCAAAGTAAAAGTTGGCGATGGTGGCCGGTAGCAAAGCGGACGGCTCGCGAGCTAAGGCTCGCAGAGTCAGTTCCCGGGCACCCGCAGGGTCGGGACAGGCGAGCGTAGCATGACCCGCCAGAGGCGGGGAAATTCATTATCCCGCAAAATAGCCCTTGACTCATTAATTCTGGCACTCTATAATAGAGAGTGCTAAACAATAATAACTCAAAATATTATGTCAAAAATTATAGGAATTGATCTGGGAACTACAAACTGCTGTATGGCAGTAATGGAAGGTGGAGAAGCAACCGTGATGGCAAACGCCGAAGGTGCTCGTACCACCCCATCCGTAGTCGCAATAAAAGACGGTGAACGTCGAGTAGGTGTAGCCGCAAAAAACCAAGCCGCAACTAATCCGGATAACACCATTTATTCAACTAAAAGGTTCATCGGACGACAATTTTCAGAATCGGAAAAAGATATAAAAAAAGTCAGCTATGAATGTGTAAAAGGGAAAAACGGCGAAGTTGAAATAGTTCTCGACGGCAAGCAAAGACGACCTGCTGAAATTTCAGCAATGATTTTACAAAAACTTAAAGCAGACGCAGAAAAATACCTCGGACACGAAGTAAAAGAAGCTGTAATCACGGTTCCTGCATACTTCAACGACTCACAAAGACAAGCCACAAAAGACGCAGGTAAAATTGCCGGTCTTGAAGTGAAAAGAATTATCAACGAACCAACAGCCGCCGCATTGGCATACGGCGTAGACAAAAAAGGAGGCGACAAAAAAGTAGCGGTCTTCGACTTTGGTGGAGGAACTTTTGACATCTCTATTCTCGAACTCGGAGAAGGAGTCTTCCAAGTAAAATCCACAAACGGTGACACACAGCTCGGAGGTGACGACATGGACCAACTCATAATGCAATGGATCATCGACGAATTCAAAAAAGAACAAGGAATAGATGTATCAGAAGACAAACTGGCTATCCAAAGAATCAAAGAAGCCGCAGAAAAAGCCAAAATCGAGCTTTCATCATTACACGAAACAACCATTTCCCTACCTTATTTAACAGTTGGAAAAGAAGGACCAAAAAACTTTGAAACAAAACTTTCACGTTCAAAATTCGAAGATCTAATCTCAGATTTAATCGAAAAAACAGTAAAGCCATGCCGAAACGCAATGAAAGATTCAAAAATTTTTGAATCAGACCTTGACGAAGTAATCCTGGTAGGAGGATCAACCAGAATTCCGGCAGTCCAAGAAAAAGTGAAGGAAATATTTGGAAAAGACCCACACCAGGGGCTAAATCCGGACGAAGTTGTAGCATTGGGTGCCGCACTTCAAGGAGGAATCCTATCAGGAGACGAAAACGTAAAAGACATCTTGCTGGTAGACGTAACCCCACTATCACTTGGAATCGAAACACTTGGAGGGGTAAACACAGTCTTGATCGAGCGAAACACAGCTATCCCAACATCAAAATCCCAAATCTTCTCAACCGCCGCAGACAATCAACCGGCAGTAGAAGTGCACGTATCTCAAGGTGAAAGATCAATGGCCGCAGACAACAAATCACTCGGAAAATTCGTACTGGACGGAATACCACCGGCACCACGAGGAGTTCCACAAGTTGAAGTAACATTCGACATCGATTCAAACGGAATTCTAAATGTAAAAGCTGTAGACAAAGCAACAAACAAAGAACAACACATTACAATTTCAGGAAGTTCAAATATGACCGACGACGACGTTGATAAAATGAAAAAGGAAGCGGAACAATTTGCAGAAGACGACAAAGAGAAAAAAGAATCAATCGAACTCCGAAACAAAGCGGAATCATTAGTATTCCAAGCCGAAAAAACACTCAAAGATGCCGGCGACAAAGTAAAAGAAGAAACCAAGAAACCAATAGGGGAAAAAATAGACGAACTCAAAAAGATTCTCGAGAAAAAAGACGCCACCACGGAAGAAATCAGCAAAAGCTACGAAGAACTGAGCACCGAAATCCAAAAAGTCGGCGCAGAAATGTACCAAGCGGCCGAGGGCGACAAGACCGCTGAAGGCGCAAAAGAAGAAAAAGAAGATGACGACGTAAAAGTCTACAAAAAAGGCGAGAAAGGCAAAAAAAAGGAAGATGTGGTAGAAGCGGAAGTTGTGGATGAGGACAAAAAAAAATAATCACCTACCCAAAGCCAAAAAGCGTAGATAACTGGAAACATTCTTAAATCCATTTTTCTGCGCTTTTTTTGCAATTATATTCTTGTCTTCCTGCGTAACTCTAAACCTAATCACATCCTTCTGCTTAGCCCTATATTCAATTTCATCCAATATCATTTCAGGCAAATCTATTAACAACGCAGGGATATCCTCTAATAAAAATTTCTGGTTTATCCTTGCCGCTTTACACTTAAAACATGGCATTTCCTTATCGTCTGACGGAGATATTGAATAAGGATAACTCTTGTTATTTACCACTATATAATGTTCTGATTTTTTCATAACAATTTATTTATTATTAGCTTAACCAATTCGATTTTATATTTTCTTTTGCAATTATTGTGATGAACAGGAAACGTCAGCAAGTCCCTTGATAATCGATGCCTATAACGATAATGACTGCCATTTATTCGAACTCTTCTGTATCCAAAATGAAGCAACAATTTTTCAATTTCATTAAACTTCAAACTATCAGGATTCTTCAGAAACTTCTTCAACAATCTATCTTTCCTTGTCATCTCCTTGTGGTTATATTTTAGCAAACGTGGCTACAAACATCAAGATCAAAGCGGACTACTAATATTTCTAAGACCCCGCCGCGTCACTCTCGTATAAAGCTGTGTGGTTTTAATATCTTTATGCCCAAGCATTTCCTGAATAAACCGAATATCCGTCCCCATTTCAAGCAAATGCGTCGCAAAACTATGCCTCAAACTATGGATCCCCGCTTTTTTCCGGATCTTAGCCCTCTCCAACGCCTGCTCAAAAACCTTTTGCACCGACCTCACACTCAATTTTCCTCCCTTATTACTTTCAAACACGAAATCATTAGCACCCTTGCCCTTCACCCATCTCCTCAATCTATCCAAAATTCTGAACGGTAACAAAGTAACCCTATCCTTTCCACCCTTCGCCTTCTTCAAAAAAATCAGCTTCTCGTCAAATCCCAAATCCCCCACCCTCAAACTCACAATTTCACTAACTCTAAGCCCGGCCCCATAAACAATCGAAAGCATAAGCCTATGTTTTTCATTCTTTATTCCCACTAACAAGGACTGAACTTCGCTCTGACTAAACACAATCGGCAACCTATTGTTCCTCCTCGCAAATTTAATTTTCCACTTTAATTCTAATCCAACCACATATTTGTAGAAAAATTTAATAGAACAATGATACAAATTCACACTTTCCGCGACCAAACCCCGATCACTCAACCCCACCAAAAACCGCTTTATACACTCAAAATCTACACCTCCATCAAACCCCTCAAACTCTAAAAACTTCCTACAACAAAGAAGATAATTTTTCTGCGTCTTCTGCGCATAATTTCTCACACGCAACTCCAGCCTCATCAAATCCAACAATTTCTCAACACCAATATCCATATCAGGACCCTACCAACCAAACATAAAATATTTATTAAATTTTCTTAAAAAAACCCCAAACTCCCTAATTTCCCCTTCCATCCCCTCCCAAAACCCACTAAACTACGCCATGAAACAAGTTAAGTGAAATCAGATTTGAATCAAATCGGAGAAAATTTGGGCAAATAAATTTGACATATGGACAAATAGCTACTAAAGTCCTACCTTGCTAT
>JAACEU010000047.1 GCA_011682355.1 Nitrospirota bacterium
TTTTGAAAAATATTGCTTTTAAAAAGATCAAAGGTAAGCTAATTAATCGTTTTAAAAGGGCGTTTAACTCGTTTGATGACCTATTTGTGGCGATAGGAGAGGGAGCTGTGAAGACCGTAGATGTCACAAAATTTCTGAGAAAGGGGGGAAAACGAGATTTTTCCGGAATTAGAGTGGACGTCAAAGTTTTGGCTAAGAATAGTTTTGGTCTAATGAAAGATATTTCAGCGGTTTTTTATAAATATTCTTCGAGCTTGATATCTATGAAGGCGTGGACCTCACATAAATTTCGGGAGGCATGTTTTTATGTGCGGATTGTTGTGAGGGATATTGCTGACATTGGCCATATTTTTGAAGAATTGGAGCAAATCGAAAATGTGAAGGAGGTTTATAGAGTTCCTTATACAAAACTGTATTTGAGTTATGCAATCGCAGTTGTCACCGGTGTGGTTTGGTTTTTCCATCCGCTTTTGCTAAAGATTGTTGATCCGACAAGTATACTAACTGATTTCATTTCGTATGCCGGGGTATTGGCGTTGCTTGTAATGGCTATTTCTGTTACCAGCTTAATAAAGAATTATATTCCGTATGCGCGAAGGAAAAAGTTGATTTGGGCTTTGGTTTTTGGAATTCCGCTTCTTGGGATTGCAACATTGTTTTTGGAGTTGAGGCTTTTGGATATTCAAAGGGACTGGCTTCCAATTATGATTGAGCTGGTGATTATTTATTTTTATTTGGTGAAAAGTTTCTGGGAGCTGAAGAAGTATTCCTAGGGCGGCTTTCTTAAGGCGAGAACCTGAAATGCATTACGTCTCCGTCTTTTACTTTGTATTCTTTTCCTTCAATTCTTAGGAGGCCTTTTTCGCGGGCTTTTCCTTCTCCACCTGATTCGTGAAGATCCTTCCAATCTACTACTTCCGCTTTTATGAAACCTTTTTCGAAGTCGGTGTGGATCTTGCCTGCCGCTTTAGGGGCAGATGCTCCTCTTTCGACAGTCCAGGCTCGAGTTTCTTGTGGTCCGGAGGTAAAGAATGTGATGAGACCGAGGGTGTCGTAGGCTTTTGTAATTAATGTATTTAATCCGGTTTCGTCCAAGCCAAGTTCTTTTAGATATTCTGTTGCTTCTTCCGGTCCAAAATCCCCTAATTCTTCTTCTACTTTTGCACATATTGGGATGATTTTGTCATGGGAGTCCAATCCAAGGTCTTGTGCATATTTTTGTATGTCAATTCCAGATGATAATTCGTCTTCGTGAAGATTTATAATGTAGAGATGTGGCTTAATCGTAAGCAAGTGCAGATCACGCAGCATTTCGCGTTCTTCTTCTTCAAACGATAGATTGCTGGCCAATTTTCCAGATTTCAGCTCATCTATAACTCTGTTCAAGAGTGCGGCATATTGTATTTTTTCTTTTTCTCCGGATTTCGCATCCGATTCAGCTTTTCCTATTCGATTTTCCATTGTTTGAATGTCTGCGAGTAGAAGTTCTGACTCTATCACTTCCCTATCCAATTTTGGGTCCGCTTCTGAGTGAACGTGCGTGACATTTGGATCTTCGAAGAAACGAACTACGTGCCCTATGGTGTCACATTCTCTTATGTTTGAGAGGAATTTGTTTCCGAGTCCTTCGCCCGAGCTCGCTCCTTTTACTAAACCTGCAATATCTACAAATTCTATTGCTGTTGGGATAACTTTTTCCGACTTTGATGTTTCGGCAAGGTTATGAAGCCTTTGATCAGGGACTTCCACTATTCCGATATTGGGATCAATTGTACAAAATGGATAATTCGCGGCTTGAGCACTTTTTGTACGTGTAAGAGCGTTGAAAAGTGTTGATTTTCCCACGTTTGGAAGCCCTACTATTCCTATTTTAAGTGCCATTGTAGTTGTTTTACGGTTAATTGTCCTGGTGCGGACGCGTCTGATTCCTTTATTGGTGCGTACATTAAGTAATTCCCCAATATAAGTCCAGCTGTTCTGGTTATTTGCCCTTTTTCTCCCATGCAAATGCAAATTGCTCTTTCTCCTTTTTTGTGAAGTTCGCTGAGGAAGCTGAGCATTCTGATGCTGTCTTCGAAATCATTTGCTTGTGTCGCTATCTTTATAATGTCGGCACCTTTGGATTTTATTTTTTTTGCTAATGCTTTTAATGTTTTGGTTGATGGAGTTTCCTTGAAGTTGTGACAAGAAATTATCAGAGAAGTCTTTGGTCCTATTTTCTTTGTAAATTTTGATGGAGTGTCTATGTCGAGGTCAATGTATTCCGGTTTGAATTTTAGGATGGCATCAATATTTTCTATATTTTGACATTTATATATGAATGGATGTGGTTTTATTGCGAATATATTTTTTAAATCTTTATTATTTAGTGATTTTAGTTCGTCAAACCAAACCTCAATAACCTCAACATGTTTTTGAGCGTCTTTTATGGCTTTTATCAGAGAACCGGTTGTTTTCTTTTTGATTGGTGCACAAATCATCATGTATCTATCAATAATAGTTTTATTGCTTCTTCGGCGGTTTTTATTCCTGCGAGATTCGGATATATCTGTATGTGGTGCGTTCTCCTGAGATTGTAATAAATTAGCGAATGGAGTTTGTTGTTTATAATTATTTTCACCTTTTCTTTTTTCAAAAATTCAGCAAATTCTATAGGTTTCTTGCTTTTCTCTGATAGTTTTTTGATATAAAAGTCTGTGATCCTTCCATTTGAAACTCGTGCAAAAAGATATGCATTTGTTTTCTTCAAATTGGATGCAATTTTTGCCTTTAATGACCTTCCCGATTCTATTGGAACGGCAATTTTTATATTCTTTTCCTTTGTAATATGTGTGTAGATAGGAAAATCTCGAATATAGGGATCTAATTTCATTATTTTATCATTCAACAAGTCCAGTTCTTCTCTTAAATCTTTTATTTCAGCAAATGGATTTAATTCTACAAACGCCTCTCCAAAAATAAATGTTCCCGCCCTTCTGAGTCTGATTTTGTTTACCTTTGTAATCAGATCTTTTTCTTTTCTGAATTCTTTGCGAATTTTTCGTACCAATGATGGATTGTCCCAATAATCCAAAAGAAAAAATAATGACTCTTTTGCGCTTGATAGCCCAACTTTTAAAATTAGAGTCGAAATTAGGATAGTTACCACACTTTCGACGTATGGTATTTGCTGATAGTTGGCGATGATTGATACCAGTACGATAAATCCTGCAAAAACATCCATTTTTTTCTCTCTGGCATTTGCTATTAGAGATAATGAGTTTGCGTTTTCTCCGGCTTTTTTTAGTTTTTTATATAATCTGATAGAAAATACAATTGCTATTATTGTGGTGGTAATGGCAAACGGCTTGTGAACACCTTCCTTCATTACACCTATATTATTTATTGCTCTGCTTAAAATCGCATATCCTGCGTAGATTGTTCCCAGTGAGACAAATAACGCCGCGAATGTTTCTATTTTGTAATATCCGTATTTGAATTTTTTATCTGCGCTCTTCCGCGACAATCTAAGTCCAAAGTATGAAGCAAACAGACCTAATGTATCAGCAAAAGTCGATATAGCATCAGCGATAATGACAGTCATTCCCGTTAGGAGTCCTGCGGCTAATTTGATGATTCCAAGTAGCAAGAGATGTCCCATTGCTTGTCTTGAGACTTTTTCACCCTCTTTGAGAGCCATTTTACTCATGAGTGCATTGTATATAAAAAAACCATTCGTGAGCAACCGTTTAATGGGGAAAGGGGCATTTTCGCTTTACATTTTCCCGTTTATGAATATACTTTGTATCCGTTAGTCTTATGACCTATAAAATCATATTATTTAATTTCATATATCATGAAAAAATTCTTTGTAACTCTAGCACTTCTTGGTATGGCTTCCGTGCTTTTCGCAGGATGTTTGCCTGTAGCGGAAGAAACTGCTGACGACGTTGTGGCTGAAGAAGAAGTGGCTAATGACACTGAAGTGGTAGAGCCTGAAGTAGCTGAAGAAGAAGCTACTGATGATGCCGCTGAAGAAGTGGCTGAAGAAGAAGCTACTGATGATGCCGCTGAAGAAGTGGCTGAAGAAGAACCAGCTGCATAACAGAATGCAACTCAATAAAAGACGGAGCCTATGGTATAGTAACCTTAAGCTTCGTTTTTTATTATGTAAGTTTATTGTGATATGAAGATTTTGGTGACAGGTGGTGCAGGATTTGTGGGAGTGAATTTGTGTAAAAGGCTTCTTAGTGAGGGTGAAAATGTTGTTTGTTTGGATAATTTTTACAGTTCATCTGAAAAGAATTTGGATTTTCTTCGTATGAATTCGCTCCGCTCATGCTCTGCTCGCCTTAGCTCGCAAGCGCGTCCGCTTTGCTGCCGCGTGGGGGACGGTTTTGAATTTGTGAAACACGATCTGATAGATCCCTTGCCGGAGTCGGTATTAAATAATGACTTTGACCAGATATATCATTTGGCATGCCCGGCTTCGCCTCCTCATTATCAAAAAGATCATATCTACACATTGAAAGTAAATTTCATTGGAACTTTGAATGTCCTGGAACTGGCTCGCAAGCATGGTTCTAAAATTCTTTATACTTCTACGTCCGAAGTTTATGGAGATCCTGAAGTTTCTCCTCAAAACGAAGAATACCGAGGGAATGTAAACCCACATGGAATCAGAAGTTGTTATGATGAGGGAAAGCGTGTTGGAGAAAGCCTTTGTATGAATTATTTCAGACAATACGATCTCCCCGTTCGGATAGTCAGAATTTTTAATACTTATGGCCCTTATATGGATAGGGAGGATGGGCGTGCAGTTTCGAATTTCATTGTTCAAGCTTTGCAGGGAGAGGACATCACTATTTATGGTGATGGATCCCAAACTCGCAGTTTCCAATATGTTGATGATCTTCTCGAAGGGATGATCCGGTTCATGAACTCTGAGGAAAACTTTCCCGGGCCGGTGAATTTTGGCAATCCTCATGAAATTACTATCAAAGAATTGGCAGATAATGTAATTTCTCTTACCGGATCCAAATCTCAGCTGAAGTTTTCCGATCTGCCTCAAGACGATCCACTCCAGAGAAAACCCGATATTGCACTTGCAAAGGATAAGTTTGATTGGGAACCACAAATTGGTCTGGAAGAAGGTCTAAAAAAGACAATTGAGTATTTCAGTTAAGTAGTATAAATTGGTCGCAATGGGAAATATTTTTATTCTAATCAGTATTGCTTTTAATGTTGCCGGTCAGAGTGTTCTGAAGACCGGAGTGAATAAGCTTGGGGCGTTGGCGCTGAATTTTGCGAGTATTTTCAAGGCCTTTACTTCACCTGTTGTGCTCGGAGGGCTCTTTTTGTATTTGATTGGAAGTGTCTTTTGGATTTTGGCTCTATCTCATAAAGATTTGAGTTATGCGTATCCTATGCTTAGCATCGGCTATTTGGCTATAATTTTTGTATCGTGGGCATTTCTCGGAGAACAGATAACTCTGATTAAAATCTTTGGGGTTTTGTTTATCTCATTTGGAATAGTTCTTGTATTTAAAAGCGCATGAAAAAATTCAAAAAAATCTCGATTGTAATT
>JAACEU010000048.1 GCA_011682355.1 Nitrospirota bacterium
TCTCTGGGATTCTTGAAATTTAGGATATTGATGGCGAATGGGATTTTTCCTTCGTGGTCGTGGAAATCTTTTTCCAGGATTTTTTGGATCGGATCTTTGAGGTCTTTGTCGTTGAGGGTTTTGCTGTGATCTAGGATTTTTATTATTTTAATAGTTCCTCCAAGACGGTTTTGCATGGCTTCAGGATCAGGCAAATCGAGTTTGAAAATTGCTGTGTCGTTATTTTTTTCAACTAAATTTTCTTCTCCCAAAATTGCCATCAGTTCGGAGAAGCATAAATGGCGTTTTCTTCCCAATTCAAAAGCATATAAATTCATACGAACATGTTATACGAACTACGTAAAATATCAATGGACCAGTGGTTTTCGATTTTTGCCTTAATTACAAGCATAATTGTAAGTTTTTTGTTTGGATTTATCGTGTTTCGATATTGGCAAATTGATGTTTGTAAACCACCCATGGAAATTGTGCAAGGGGAGTTTGAAAAGTTGGATTGAGTTTAGGGTGGAGGCGGGGTATTTTTCGAACACAATTAAAATTAACAAACGAATTATGGCAATGTCATTAAACAAAGTTCAATTAATAGGAAATTTGACTCGTGATCCTGAGCTGAAGCAGATCCCCGGAGGGCAAGTGGTTGTGAGTTTTGGGTTGGCGACGAATTTTACTTGGAAAGATCAGAGTGGGGAAAAACAGTCAAAAGCTGAATTTCACAATATTGTTGCTTGGAGGAAATTGGCCGAGATTTGTGGTCAATATTTGAAAAAAGGTTCAAAAGTTTATATTGAGGGTCGTTTGCAGACTCGAGATTGGGAAGGTGAGGACGGAGTGAAGAGATACAGAACGGAAATTACGGCTGATAATATGATTATGTTGGATTCGCGTGGAGGTGGGGGAGCGCCAATGGAGCGTGAGGCCTCCGGGATTTCAACTGAAACTGCTTCTGCACCTCAAACAGGGGATCTTCCTGATGTTGTGCCAGCGGCTACTGCTACTGCGACTGCCGGAAACGAAGAGAAGAAAGGTGAGGACGTGAGTATTGACGATTTGCCATTCTAAATAAGGGGCATCCGATCTAATGTGCACATGGTAAGCCTCAGGGAGGACTGATAACCAGAGGTGGAACGGACGCCCCAACATATTGTGCTCTTTATTTCTAAAGAGCGGTAAGTTGCAAGAAACACCCAACGATAAGTTTCCTACAAAGTCTACAATTAATTCTCGCTTTCGCGTGAGGTGTAGACGCCTCCCTACCGCAGTTTGGTGTTTTATTTGAGAACGGAGAACACCTTGCCGTTCTTTTTTGTTTTTGTTTCGAACTCTTTTCCACAAGAATGAGGGGAAAAGTTTTTTATTTTTGTTGAGTTTGTTTTTGTTTTTGCCCTCATGAGGAGGGACGCTTAACGGTGGCTTGTTAGTTGGGGTAAGCCATCGAAAAGTAGGGAGCAGCGAGTGAGAACCTAAGATGCAAGGTTCTCTCTCGCTGTACCCCACCTTTCACCGTTGTTCAACGTTATTTAACGTAGGTTTTTGCGATAGGGAATTTCAAAGAACAAACTGAAACGAATTGATTAATTATAGCAAATTTATGGTAATTTTTCAATGGTTAGGTATAATCGGCGCATGAGTGATGCACAAAAATCAGAGAAATATCTTGGAAAACTTATACTGATTGTTGGTCCTTCGGGTTCTGGAAAGGGAACTGTTATTAATAGACTTAAACAAAGATTTCCCGGGTTTGTTTTTCCGATTTCATATACGACTCGTGATCCTCGGGAGGGGGAGGAGGATGGGGATAGCTACCATTTTGTGACGAAGGAGGAATTTGAGCGGATGATTGAGGCGGATGAGTTTTTGGAATATGCGGTTGTGCATTCTGATAATTATTATGGAACGGGTAAAGAGGATATTTTGGGGCCGCTGAGAACTGGGGCTGTGATTGTGAGAGAGGTTGATATTCAGGGGTTTCATTCGATTCGGGATATTCTGCCGAAGGAAAATCTTCTTGCTATATTTATGAAAGTTAGTTCGTTGGAGGATTTGAAGGGGCGAATTTTGAGGCGAGGGAAAATGAGTGATGGAGAATTGCAAAAACGGATGGACAGTACGCTGAAGGAGATTGAGCAGTCTGGTGAATGTGATTATCAGGTTGAGAATAAATGGGGTGAGATTGACCGGTGTGTGGGGAATGTTACGACGATTATCCTCGATGAAATAAAAGACCTTTACGAGTAAAATTTTATGCTGTAATTTTTTATTAATTTATCATCTAAATCGTTCTATTATGATTATTGCTACGATAAAGGAGATCAAAAATAACGAAAATCGTGTTGGATTGACTCCTTATGGTGTTCGTGAACTTGTTGAAAGTGGGTTTGATGTGATCGTTCAGGAGGCGGCTGGTATTGGAAGTGGTTTTTCCGATAGTGAGTATATCGAATGTGGGGCGAGAATGATGAGAAACTCAGAAGATATAGTGAGAGAGGCGGATATTTTGGTGAAGGTAAAGGAACCGTTACCTCGTGAATACAATTTGTTGGAACAGTTTGCCGGGAAAATTTTGTTTACTTATTTGCATTTGAGCGGAGTGGATAAAAGATTAACAAAAATCTTAACTAATAATGATATTACTGCGATTGCTTATGAGACTGTTGAGGATGAAAACGGGCAATTGCCCTTGTTAGCACCTATGAGTGAGGTTGCCGGGATTTTGGCGGTTCAATATGGTGCTGAATATTTGCAGAAAAAACATGGAGGTAGAGGAATTTCTCTTGGGAAAATCTCAACAATTCCATCTGCTCGTGTTGTAGTGGTTGGTGGGGGATATGTTGGGGCGACTTCTGCGCGGATGGCCGCGGGAATGGGATCACGTGTGAAACTTTTTGATATTAATCCGGAAGTTTGTGATCGATTGAACAAAGAAATAAGAGCGTACTTGGGCCCGAATTTGGGTGAAAATTTTGAGGCGATCGTGCCGAATGGTGATAATTTTGATGAAGCTTTGAAGGAATGTAATTTGCTTATTGGAGCGGTTTTGGTTGCCGGAACTCGTGCTCCTGTGGTTGTGAGTGAAGAGCAGATAAAATCTATGAAAGACGGATCTGTGATTGTGGATGTTTCTATTGATCAAGGTGGATGTATCTGGGGATCTCGATGTAGTAGCCACTCCGAGCCTGTTTATGAAATCTACAACAAACTGTTCTGCTGTATTCCAAACATGCCGGGACAGGTTAGTCGACAATCTACAATGGCTTTGACTACTGCGACTCTTCCTTATTTGAAGAAAATTGCGAAAGAGGGAGCGGAAAAAGTGATCAAAGATTCTTTGGCTAATGGTGGTCGATTTGCTCGTGGGCTGAATGCTTACAAGGGGCATATCACGTACAAGAGTGTGGCGGAGGATCTTGGGATGATGGAGAGGTACAAGGATATTGAGGAATTGGTGTAGAAATGTTTTGATTTGGAATAGGGTTTTGCTAAATTTTCTACGAAAAATTTCTCACTCGCAGGCTCGTTCGAGCATTTTTCTTGAAAGTTTTGCTTCACCTTCGCTTTTCTCGCGGAGCTCGCAATTACTACGGTTTCGCATCGCAAAACTCGCAATTACTGGGGCGTGGCCAAGTGGTAAGGCAACGGGTTCTGGTCCCGTCACCGGGGGTTCGAATCCCTCCGCCCCAGCCATGATCTGTACCCCAAAAAGTAGACACGGGTACAGGTTTTCTTTTGTTAGAATAAATATCAATTAACAAAAGAATTTATGAGAACAATCTTTTCAAGCGAGCAGATCGCGAAGTTAAAACAAAATCCTTGTGTCTTTATTTGTGGTTGGCAAATCTAAGGCTGGTATATCCTAAATAACCAGTTGCAACTGTGCCAATCCAACTTAGCCAGAAAGGAGCTTCCCATCCTGCAATATTTATTTCGGCACCAAAAATCAATCTAAGTAGGTGCAAAATTGCAACAGTACTCAGAACTATTCCCACAATGTACAGTAATGTTTTTTGATGAATTGATGGAGATATTATGTTTATATGCCATCCATAATAAATCAGCAATAAGATTAGAATGAAATCGAAAAGCATTCCGACAATGGCAATTTCCGGAGTTATGCTCAATCCTAAAAAATCCATTGGTAGTAGATTTGCGAAGTAAAGCCATGCTCCACAAAGAAAATCTCCCACCACGAGTCCTGTAGTAAATTTCGCTAACTCACGTAGGGTGTTGAGGTGTTTCATGAATGAGGGGGTTAGTATTAAAAACTATTTTGTATTCTACTCCCGGATTATCGGTTGTCAAGATAGCCCCAAAGGGTCCCAGACCCGAGTAGCCAGCCAAAGATTGTGTTGTTTACTTGGCTTTTAGGCTTTGTTATAATCGGCATATGAAATTGTTAAATATTATAGGGTTGGTAGTTTTGCTGTCTGGAGCTTTGGCTGTAGCTGGCTTTGGATTGTATAAGTTTTTTGAAGAAACAGAAATTCCATTAATAATCAAAGGAGGTCTTTCTGCTATAGTGCTAGGAATAGTTATTATTTTATTTTCTCTTATTAGGGAAAGATTAAAAGAAAAAAATCTATGATGCTTATTACTTCATATCAAATTGCGGGAAAAGAGGTTAGGAAAACTCTTGGGTTGGTTCGCGGGAATTCTATTCGGGCCAAGCATATTGGCAAGGATATTTTGGCTGCTGTTCGAGGTCTTGTTGGAGGGGAAATCAAGGAATATACAGAGGCATTGAACGAAGCGAGAGAGATAGCGCTTGAAAGAATGACTGAGGATGCTAAAAAATTGGGTGCTGATGCAGTTGTGGGGGTGCGTTTTACTACTTCTCAAGTTATGGCCGGAGCGGCAGAACTTTTGGTTTACGGAACGGCGGTGAAGCTTGATTAAAGGTACTAGATCTGAGTAGCCAGACAACGAGTATATTATTATGAAAAATTTATATAGTAAAATTAAGAGATCTGAACTTATTGTTCACGAGACAAAGCGAAAAGCACTTAAAAAGTTTCTCCTCTTGCTTGTTATATTTTTTACTTATTTTGGGTTTATCAGCTTTAGATATGGCTTGGAGGATGGATGGAGAATTAGCTTGCTCACGTGGACTTTTTTCGTGTTGTGTACTCCCATTGCGGATGCGGGATTTATTTTGGATTTTCCAATTCGGCTACTTACTAAAATTAGAATGATTATTTCCGAACTTGGAGTTTGGGTTTTTGCTATTGGAATTAATATTTATTTTATAACAAAAAATCCTTCCATTTATGATAGCATTTCTATTTTGAAAATTTTTAAGCAAATATTGCTACACCCTATCCCATTTTGGATAATAATATTTCTATCAGCTTCAGGAACATTTCTGTCTATAAAATTTGGAGATGAGCTTATGGATGTTATTAGTCATTGGCAATGTAGGGAACATATTAAACATAAATGGAAGCATCATTTAATCATTTTTGGATTTAGCTTCATCTCTGTTTTGCTGATATATTTTTATTTTCTTGGGGAGTTGGGTTTGAAAATTTAATCCAAATGAATTGTTTTAC